>JALYYN010000420.1 GCA_030946525.1 Actinomycetota bacterium
GTTCGTGTCCTACCCGCCGGTGCCGGAGACGGTGCGGGCCACGCTGGCCGAGGTGGCCCGGTGCACGGCCGAGGGCATCCGGATCAACACCTTCATGCTCGACGCCACCGACCATCTGCAGGCCTTCGTCGAGCGCCTGACCCGCATGAACCGGGGCCGGGCCTTCTTCACCACGCCGGAGAACCTGGGCAGCTACGTCCTCGTCGACTTCCTGGAGCAGAAGCGGGCCCTCCGCAGCGGGGGAAGTCAGCGCAGCCAGGCCGGCCCCCGCAGCCGTAGCCAGCGGGGCCGCCGCCCGGCCTGACCCTCACTCCCGGCCGGCCAGCAGCTCCTCGTAGAGCCGCAGGGTGCCGTCGTCGAAGGCGACGAGCCTGACGAGTTCGACCGACGTGCCCGCCGGCGTCGCACGGATGGCGCCGACCGCCACCTCGGCCGCCGCCCCGGGGGGATAGCCGTAGATCCCGGTGGAGATGGCCGGGAAGGCGACGCTGCAGGCGCCCAGCCCGGCGGCGACCTCCAGGCTGCGGCGGTAGCAGGAGGCCAGCAGGTCGGCCTCGCCCGAGCCCCCGCCATGCCACACCGGCCCGACGGTGTGGATGACCCAGCGGGCGGGCAGGCGGAAGCCCGGCGTGGCCTTGGCATCGCCGGTGGAACAGCCGCCGAGGGCCCGGCACGCCTCGAGGAGCTCGGGTCCGGCGACCCGGTGGATCGCCCCGTCCACCCCGCCGCCGCCCAGCAGGGAGGAGTTGGCCGCGTTGACGACGGCGTCGACCGCCTCGGCGGTGATGTCGGCCCGCACCGCCTCGACCAGTACCGCGTCCACCGGCATTTCCATTCTGATCCTACCGCCCCGCCTTGCGCTGAGGCGGGATACGAGCGATGATCACAGTGTTGTAATTACACGCGTGGTGCCTGCCCGTTTCGAGCGGACGTTCGAGCAGCCGCCGCATGACGAGCACTGGTGAGGGGAGGCGGCCGATGGAGCAGAGGCGGGGACACCGTTTCGATCTGGGTGACCGCAGCTGGCAGGGGCAGGCGAACTGTCTCGGCGTCGATCCCGATCTGTTCTTTCCGGAGCGCGGCGCGTCCACCCGGGAGGCCAAGGGGGTGTGCCGGGGCTGCGTCGTGCAGGAGGACTGCCTCGAGTACGCCTTGGTCAACGGCGAGAAATTCGGCATCTGGGGCGGTCTGAGCGAGCGCGAGCGCCGCCGGATCCGCCGCCAGCGCACCGTGGCCCGCCGCCCCGACGGGGCCGCGTCGGCCTGAGCAGGCTTCCCCGCCTTCCTTGGCGGCGTCCGAGAGCGACCCACGACCGCTCTCGGACGTCAGCCCGGGAGGGTCGCCTCGATCGTGCGCGACGGTCCGAGGTCCAGCTCGGCCCACCGGGGCGCCGGCACCGCCTCGAGTACGGCGGCCGGCACCAGCCCGACGAGCTCTGCCCGGTCGACCGTGGCCAGGGCCGCCACCGCGTCGTAGGCCTCGGCCGGCCCGACCGCCCCGGGGTCGACCAGGTTCATCGAGACCTGGGCCCGCCCGCCCACGTCGAGCCCCAGGGCCCGGATCGCCGGCCCTCGCAGCTCGGACGCCACCCTCCGAGCCGTCGCCAGGCTGACCCCGGCGGCCAGCCACACGTTGTAGGCGACCAGCACCGGCCGGGCGCCGACGCACATCGCGCCCGCCGTGGGATGGGCGACCGGTCCGCCCCGGTCCGGCAGGAGGCCGGCGAACGCGCCACGGCGGATCTCGGGCAGGGTCCGCTCCGGCCCGTAGAGGAAGCAGGGGACGCCCAGGATCTCCGCCGCCCAGGCGGCGAAGCGGTTCCGGGCGGCCAGGGCGTCGGCCATGGTGGCGCCGGCCAGGGGGGCGAAGGGGACGACGTCCACCGCCCCCAACCGGGGGTGCACACCCGCGTGCACCCGGATGTCGATGCGCCGCACCGCCTCCGTGGCGACGGCGCGGGCCGCGGCTTCGACCTCGGTGCCCGGCCCGGCCAGGGTCAGGACGCTGCGATGGTGGTGGGGGTCGGTATGGACGTCCAGCACGGCCCGGCCCCCGGCGGCGGCGACGGCGGCGATCGTCGGCCGGTCCCTACCCTCACTGACGTTCACCACGCACTCCAACACGGCGCTCCAGGCTCTCACGGCCTCTAGGGTCCCCACAGTGGAGATCGGCCTCGCCCTCCCCCAGTACGACTTCTCGGTGCCGGGTGAGTCCCCCCTGCGCTGGGCGACGCTGGCGTCCGCCGCCGTGCGGGCCGAGGAGCTGGGCTTCGACTCGGTGTGGCTGTCCGACCATCTGTTCCTCGACGTCTCCCGCTACGGCGGCCCGGCCGGCGCTCGGGGGTGCTTCGAGCCCCTCGCCGCCCTCGGTGCGCTGGCCCGGCTGACCGCGACGGTCCGGCTGGGGACCCTGGCGATGTGCGCGCCCCTGCGGCCGGCGACGGTGCTGGCCAAGGCGCTGGCGACCGTCGACGTCCTGTCCGGCGGACGGCTGACCGTCGGCCTCGGCGCCGGATGGTACGAGGCCGAGCTCGACGCCGCCGGGCTGGTTCTCGACCGCCCGGGCGCCCGGCTGGCCCGGCTGGCCGAGGCGCTGCAGGTCGTGAGGGGCATGTTTGGCGGCGGCCCGTTCTCCTTCGACGGGCGCTACGAGCGTGCCGAGGGCGCCCGCTGCGAGCCCCGCCCGGTCCAGCGCCCCTGCCCGCCGCTGTGGGCCGGCGGCAAGGGCGACCGGCTGCTCCGCGTGGTGGCCGAGCACGCCGACGGATGGAACACGGCGTGGATCTGGACCCCCGAGGCGTGGCAGGAGCGCAACGCCGTGCTCGACGTGGAATGCGAGAGGGCCGGGCGCGACCCCGCCTCGGTCGCCCGGTCGGTTGGCCTCTACGCCCTCGTCGGGGAGGACGAGGCCGAACTGGCACGCCGGTTCGAGCGGCTCCGCCGCATGTCGCCCCCCGGCGTGCTGGACGGCGCCGACCTGGCGTCGTGGCGCACGGGCCGCCTGGTCGGGACCGTCGACCAGGTGGGGGAACAGGTGGCCGCCTGGCGGGCGATCGGCGTGACCAGCCTCGTCCTCTGCACCGGCGCGGTGCCCTTCTCCGTGGGCGCCGAGGAGGATGTGGACTTACTGGCCACGGCCTGTAGGCTAGGTGCGTGAGCAGCATCGGAGCTCCTGAGCTCATCATCATCCTGCTCGTGGTCCTCCTGCTGTTCGGCGCCAACAAGCTCCCGAAGCTGGCCAAGTCGCTCGGGGAGGCGTCCAAGGAGTTCAAGAAGGGCGTGGTCGACGCCGATGCCCCCGCCCCGACGGCGTCGGCCGGCGAGGAGAAGGTCACCATGACCAAGGCGGAGCTCGACGCCATGCTGGCCGAGCGCGAGGCCCAGGCCCGCAGAGACATCCCCCCGCCGCCCTCCGTCTAGGACGAGGGAACCGGACGGCTCCGGCCGTCGTTCTCGTGACAGGCAGTGGTGTTCCCACCTGGGAGGAAGTCGCTCGAGACCACGGGCGGTTCCTGTACACGGTGGCCTACCGCCTCACAGGGAATTCCGACGACGCACAGGATCTGGTGCAGGAAGTGCTTCTCAGGGTCCGCAAGGGCCTCGAGACCTACCGGCCGGGCTCACTGGAAGGGTGGCTGAGCCGCATCACCACCAACACGTTCCTCGACGAGACCAGGCGGCGGAAGCGCCGGCCGGTCGACCTACTGCCGGAGGATCCGGACCGCGTGGTCCCACCCAGCCCCGGCGCCGACGTCGCCCTGGCCGCCGAGGCGCTGCCGGAGGAGATCCAGGCCGTCCTGCGCCGCCTGCCGCCCGAGTACCGGGCCGCCGTCGTGCTGTGCGACGTCGTCGGCCTCTCCTACGAGGAGATCGGCGAGGCGCTCGACGTGCCGGTCGGGACGGTCCGCAGCCGCATCCACCGTGGCCGGGCCCTGCTCCGCAAGGCCCTCGGATGAGCCGCATCGACGCCGGCTGGCCGTCCGGGCACCTGGGCGACGCGCTCAGCGGCCTCCTCGATGGTGAGCTTCCCGCGCCTCACGAGGACGCCGCGCTCGCCCATCTTTCGGGATGCCCGTCCTGCGCCGAGGAGCTGCTGCTCGTCCGAAGGGCCCGGGCCTGGGTGCGGGCCCTTCCTCCCGTCGAGCCGCCGTCCGGCTTCTACGAGCGGGTGCTCGTCGACCGACCCTTCCAACCGTCCCCCTTCGGCCGGCGGCCGCCACCCGTGCCGACGCGGGCCAACCTGCGCCGCCGGGCCGGACTGGTCGCCATCGGCGCCGCGGCCGCCGCCGTCACCGTGCTCGGGGTGGCCACGCCGCGCCAGGGTCCGGTGGCGCCCGCCGTGCCCCGACTGGTCGAGGCGCACGCGACCAGCGCCTCGGTGGGCGCCGACGTCCTCGGCAAGCTGGCCCCCATGGGAGTGCCCGCGTCGTTCGGTCGATGACATCGTTCGGTCGATGACGCCTCGGCCGATGAGAACCACGTCGGCGGCGGCGGTGCTCACCATGTTGCTGAGCGGGACGGCGCCGGCGCTGGCGGGCGCCCCACCGGCCCAGACCGGGCCGTCGGGCCCGCTCGAAGATGCCCGCCGGGCCACGGAGCAGACGACGTTCGAGGGGGTCATGGACGTCCGCTGGGTGGACGGCGGCGTCACCCGGACCCAGACCCTGACGGTCACGGCCGCCCACGCCACGCTGGCCGTCTCCGGGGGCAACCAGGTCATGGCCGTCGAGCCCTTCGAGCGGATCTTGTCGCGCGGGGGCAAGGCGTGGGAGGAGCTGTGGGAGCCCACGGTGGCGATCTCGGCGCGGCCCGACGCCAGCGCGCAGTACCAGGTCACGACCCTGCCGGGCGGCCCCTCGGTGGCGGGACGGCCGACGTTCACGGTGGAGATCCGCCAGGCTGGGTCCCTCCGTGAGCGCCTGCAGCTCGACACCGCCACCAGCCTGCCGCTGGAGCGGGAGCAGTACGACGACCACGGCGTCGTCGACCGGACGCTGGCCTTCACCACCTTGACCCTCGGCACGGCCGCCCCCCCGGCCCGCCCGGCCGCTCCCGTCGATCACACGCCGCGGGCGGTGAGCGCAGCGCAGCTGGCGTCGGCGGCGGCGCCCGACAGCTTGCCCGAGGGCTACCGGCGCCTCGGGGCCTACCACTCCGCCGACGTCCTCCAGGTCCTCTACAGCGACGGCATCTACGACCTGTCGGTGTTCCAGCAGCCGGGCCGGCTGCGGCGGGCGGACCTGCCCCGTTCGGGCGAGCCGGTCGCGGTCGGCGCCACGACCGGCGTGCGCTACGCCTGGGCCGGCGGCCAGGTCGTCGTGTGGTCCGCTGGAGGGAGGGTCCTCACCGCAGTGGGCGACGCCCCAATCGACGAGGTGCTGGAGGCGGTACGGGCCGTGCCGCAGGCGCCCGCTCGCGCCCCGTCGCTCATGGCCAAGCTCCGACGCGCCTGCCGGGCGGTGATGGAACCCCTCTCCTGACGGTCGGCGTCAGCCGGTGCTACCGGGTGATGGCGGTGACCTTCTCCAGGCGCCGACGGCGGGCGATGCGACGCCGCTCCCGCTCGGAGGCGCCACCCCATACCCCGTGGTCGATCCCGTTGCGCAGGGCGTACTCCAGGCAGGGGTCCTTCACCGGACACGTCGCGCAGATCCGGCGGGCGACCTCCACGCCCACGCCGTCACTGGGGAAGAAGAGCGAGGGCGCCTCGCTCCTGCAGTTGCCCTCGGCCATCCATTCGTTGTCCATCGGCCCTCCTCGTCGGGCTCTACCCCAGGAACAACGGGGTTAGCCCTGAAGTGGTTCCCTTCGTTCGTAGTACGTAAGAGAAGACGCTGGCGGATCGTTGAAAGTTTCATGGAGTTTGCTGTGGACGCTCGCCGACCGGCCGGCAGGAGCAGGTAGCCTGGCCCCATGGCCCAGGCACCGGAAGAGCTCGCCGAGGAACCGCAGCCGCCGCGCGGGCACGTGCGGGTCGTCTACCTCGGCCCGGTGGCGCCCCACTGGCAGGTGGTTTCCGACTTCGGCGATCGCAACGTGATCGAGGAGATCAGCCAGCGGATCCTCGCCCGCCTCCTGCTGCTGCCGCCGCACGACCCCCAGTTCCGCCGGAACCGTGAGCGGGTGGTACGCGACGCCGAGCGCGAGAACCTGCTGCTCGACTGGGACCTCGGCCTGCCCGAGGACGACGACGACACCGCCTGACGGGCGGCTTCGCGGACGCACCATCCAAGGCGTCTCCTCCACCTATCGTGGGGGCTGATGTCGCTGTCGCACACTGACACCCTGGTCGGCGCGTTCGCCGCCGGGATGGTGGTGGTCGCGTTCCTGCTCGTCCTGCTGTCGAGGCGGGCGGTGGCCCGCCGGTTGGCGTCGCTCACCACCCGCATGGGCGAGTCCGACCTCCAGTTCGGCGGCCGCGCCGGGCTGGAGACGGGTCTGGCCAAGCTCGAGCACGTGGTCGACTCCACCGTGGCCGTCGCCAGCGAGGCCAGCTCGGCCCGCTCGCTGATGGAGGCGGCCCTCGACGCGGTGCCGCAGGGCATCGTCGTCGCCAACGATCAGGGCATCGTCATCTTCCAGAACCCGCCCGCCATCGCCCTCCTCGGCCCCGAGGGGGCGGAGGCCCGCGCCCGGGACACGGTGGCCGGCCTGCTGCGCTCGGCGGCGGAGGGACGCAGCCAGGAGGCGTCGATCGACATCGAGGGCCCCCCGGCGCGCAAGCTCGGCATCCAGGCCCAGGCCCTGCACGACGACCAGCGCACGCTGGGCGGCGTGGTGGTGATCGAGGACTTCTCCGAGCGCCGCAAGCTGGAGTCGGTCCGGCGCGATTTCGTCGACAACATCGGCCACGAGCTGAAGCGGCCGGTCGGGGCGCTGAGCCTCCTGGCCGAGACGCTGGCCGCCGAGGACGACCCCGCCATCGTCGCCCGGCTGTCCCGACGGCTGCAGAACGAGGCACAACGCGTCTCCCGGGTCGTCGACGACCTCCTCCACCTGTCCAAGATGGACGCCGAGGAGGATCCCGACCCGGAAGCGGTTCCTGTCCACCTGATCGTCGCCCAGGCCGCCGAGCGGGTCCGCGCGTCGGCCCAGGAGAAGGGCATGACCGTGAACTTCGGTGAGCCGCCGCAGCGCCTCTCGGTCATGGGCGACCGGCGGCTGCTGGTGTCCGCCGTGTTCAACCTGCTCGACAACGCGGTGAAGTACTCCCCGGCGGGATCGGTGGTCGAAGTGCGGGGCCGCCGCGACGGCGAATGGGTCGAGCTGCGGGTGCGCGACCACGGAATCGGCATCGCCGAGGGCGACTGCGAGCGGATCTTCGAGCGCTTCTACCGGGTCGAGGGGGCGCGGGTCCGGCATCTCGGGGGCACCGGTCTGGGCCTGGCCATCGTGCGACACGTGGCAGGGAGCCACCACGGCGAGGTACGGGTCGAGTCCGAGCCGGGGCAGGGGTCGACGTTCGTGCTCCGACTGCCGTCGGGGCCATCCCTCGGGGCGACCGCGGCGTCGGCCGCCCCGTCCCCGTCCGCCGCCCCCACGCAACCCGCGCAGACGGGCTGAGGCGGCAGGGCGTCCGAGCCGTCGTAGCATGGGCGAGTGGCTTCCACCGCCTCCGGTGCAGGCTGGCAGCCTCTCCGCAAGCCGCCCCGCAGCAAGGGCCCGATCGCCCTCGGAACCTCGCCGTTCGCCCGGCTGGCCGTCGTCCATGTGCTGGCCATCGCCGGAGACACCCTCGTCACCATGGCCCTGGCAGGCTCGCTGTTCTTCTCGATCTCGCCCCAGGCGGCGCGGGGACGGGTGGCCCTCTACCTGCTGCTGACCGTCGCCCCTTTCGCGGTGGTGGCGCCCCTGCTGTCCCCGATCGTCGACCGCACCCGCGGCGGTCGCAGGGCACTGGTCATCGTCAGCGCTGCCGGCCGGGCCGTCGTCTGCGTCTTCATGGCCCGCCATCTCGGGGGCCTGCTCCTCTTCCCTGAGGCGTTCGCCGTCCTCGTGCTGTCCAAGACCCACATGGTGACCAAGAGCGCCCTCGTGCCCGACACGGTGACCGGTGAGGGCGAGCTGGTGGCAGCAAACTCCCGCCTCGCTGTCCTCGCCGTCCTGGCCGGCTTCGTCGCATCGGTCCCCGGGATCATCGTGCTGAAGATCGGCGCCCTCGGCGGACCCTGGGTCGTCCGCCTCGCCGCTGTCGTGTTCGCCGCCACGGCCGTCGCCGGCTTCCGCCTGATCCGGCCCCAGCGCGGGGCCGACCGGGTGGCCCCTCCGGCGGTCGGTGAGGCCGAGTTGCACGTCGCGACGGTGCGCATGGCGGCCACGGCCATGGGCGTGCTCCGGGGGATCGTGGGCTTTCTCACGTTTCTCGTCGCCTTCGCCTTCCGCCGCGAGCAGGCCCCGGCCTGGTGGTTCGGCCTGGTCCTCGCGGCCAGCATGGCCGGATCCTTCGTGGGTGCCGCCGTGGCCCCCCGGCTCCGCCGACGGCTGGTCGAGGAGCGGATCCTGACGGGGTCGTTGGCCATGGTCGCCGTGGCCGGTCTGGTCGCGGTCCGGATCGGCGGCCGCCCCGCGTCCGCTCTGTTCGCCGCCGCCATCGGCATCGGCGCCGGCGCCGGCAAGCTCGCCTTCGACAGCATCGTCCAGCGAGACGCCCCCGACGCCGTCCGGGGCCGGACCTTCGCCCGCTTCGAGACCCGGTTCCAGCTCGCCTGGGTGGCCGGAGCCGCCCTGCCCGTCGCCGTCGCCATACCCAGCGGCTGGGGCATGGGCCTCCTCGCCCTCGTCGCTGCCATCACCTGCGCGTCCTACGTCGCCGGCCTGCGCCAGGCCGCGCACCGCGGCCTGCCGGCCGCGCCGGCATGACCGGTCGACCGCCGCACCCAACGCTCGAGCGCCGCGCGATGTCATGGCGGTCCGTTGGCTCTCGGTGAGCCGGGGTGTCGCCGGCGGTTGTGGTAGCCGCAGGCCGCCCGGCCGTTGTCCTCGACGGTGAGCCCGCCGATCGACCAAGGCTGCACGTGGTCGATCTGGCAGTTCTCGGCCGGAACGTCGCAGAGCTCGTGGAAGCACTCACGGTCACGCACCTCGACCGCTCGGCGGGTGGCCCCGGTGAAGACGCGCCGCCGCACGCCTACGTTCCTCACTCGGTCCGGGCTGTCGAAGACGACCCGTTCGACCCATCCTTCGCCGAGCCAGCGGGCCGCGGCGCCAGGGGCCAGGACGGTCCCATCCGCCAGTTCGCAGACGCGTCCGGCGAACGTCTCGTAACCGACCAGCACGGTGAACAGCGGCTCCGGCAGGCGCGATCCGGCGGGGACGGCCCCGGCGCGACGGGCCATCTCGACCAGGGCGTCGGCGCGGCGCTGCGCCGGAGTGCGGGCCAGGTCGCCGGCAGACACGTCCTCGCCGACCTGGGCCTTGGCGTCGGCCCAGTCGGCGGCGAACAGCTCGTCGTCGATCCGCTGAAGCGCCTCGGCGACGACTGATCCGCTCACCGGATCGAGCAGCCCGTCGAGGGCCCAGCTTCCGCCGAAGCTCTGAGAAAGATGTAGCCGGCGGGCAGCCACCTGGGCCTCGGCCGTCTGCTCGGTTCCGTCCGGATCGGCCAGTTGACCCCAGTACGCCAGGCATTTCGCGAAGTGGTGGTACCGCAGGTTGCCGGCCTGCTCGACGAGCAGGGCCTCGTCCCGGTCGAAGCAGTCTGCCGTCGCCGGCGTGCGAGCGGCGGCCATGAGCGCGATGTGGGCCTCACCGATGTCGCCGGCCAGCCAGGCCCGTTCCGCCGTTGGCATCGAGCGCAGGCCACGGCCCAGTCGGACCCGCCGGCGCGCAGTCGGCACCGGTAGACGGCAGCGTGCCGCCAGCCATGCGGAGGCGGAGCGGGCCCCCTCGACCTCCCAGGCGCGGCCCGCGTCGAAGCTCGCCACCGCCCTGGTGGTGGCTGCGGTCAGCCGCTCGAGCTGGCGGTGCAACGTCTGGATGCTCTCGCCGTCAGCCAGCACGCCAGGATCCGAGGCGCACACGGCGTCGACAGCTGCAGTCAGGGCAACGGTGGTATCGAGGACAACGGCCATGCCGGCTCCCTTGAGGTGGGGAGGCCTGACGAAGGGGGGAGTGCCCCTGAGTCTAGTCGAATGTATGTTCCCAGAGCAAGCCCCTTTTCGAGGGGACCGCGATATCCGGCGTTCCTTGTCACTTCGTTCGTCAGGTCGGCGCAGCTGACCCGGCGGAGGCTCCTCGGGACGGCCTGACCGGGTCCGGCGCTGCCAACCTCCCGATGCTGGCGATCGAGCGACGGCCACGCTCGACGCTGTTGAAACCCCGGGCGACAACATGGTTCTCTGTCTGGGGCATTGACGGCCAGCGTCGCGTGCTCCATCATGCGGACGTAGCGAGACCTGCGCTTGATCCCTGTCGGCCTGCCCCAGCTCAGGCCGCTCGATGGGACAAAGGGGAGCGAATCCTCGGGCCAACGTCATTCCGACGCACCACCGCAGGGCGACGCAACTGGGGGGCGGCACCCGCGGCTCGAGGCGCCGGATGACTGCAGACAAGGACTTCAAACAACTCGTGCGGGTGAGAGCCCGCAGGACGGGTGAGTCCTACGCTGCCGCTCGACAGCGCATCCTCGTATCCACATCCGGCCTGGCGATTCGCCAGGGCCCGTCGAGAGAGGACGCCCACGCAGTGAAGTTCAACCGTGTCATCCCTGTTCTTCGCATGTTCGATGTTGACAAGGCCAGCGAGTTCTACGTCACCTACCTCGGCATGACCGTCGACTGGGAGCACCGGTTCGCCCCGGAGCTCCCGCTCTATTTGCAGGTCTCCCGAGGCGACCTGGTGCTGCATCTCTCAGAGCACCACGGCGACGGTACGCCGGGTACCGTCGTCTACGTCGACACCACCGACGTCGCCAGTCTTCACGCCGAGCTCGACGCCAAGCAGTATTCCCATCTCAACCCTGGACTCGATACCGATGAGATCGGAACCCACGTGTCCGTGCTCGATCCTTTCGGTAACACCCTTCGCTTCAACCAGCGGCCAACGTCGTAGGTGGTGCGGCCGCTTGGGCGGGCCCGAGCGTCCCCGTCGCTCGCGCGTCCTGCGTGTCCTGCGCCGCCGATCGCAGGCTCGTACGACGGCCTCCCTGGGGCAGTGTGCAATATGTGCCGTCCCCGCTCGATCGGTGCGGCGCTGAAGCCAGCGCCCGCACAGCCGTCAGGCGTCGGGCAGGTCGATGCGGGCCAGCCAGAGGCCGGGGGCGTCGAGCTCGGCGGGGGTGGGGAGCTCGCGCTCGGAGTGCCAGAGGCGGGACAGGCCCTCGTCGCCCGCCCGGTCGACCACCCCTCGGACGAAGGTGGCGCCCCGCTCGTACTGGCCGCGGCCGAGCTCGAGACCGAGCAGGCGGGCTGCGAAGCGGTTGCCGTCGCCCGCTTCGACCCGGCGGCGGTGCAGGGCCTCGGTGAGCTGACCGTAGGAGCCGATGAGGCCCCGGCCGGTGGTGTCCATGATGTGGTCGACGTAGCCCTCGATGATCGCGGTCAGCGTCTCGATACGCCCGAGGGTCTCCTGCTGGCCCTGGGACCGGACCGCGCCCAGGAGCGTCTCGGGGTTGCTCAGGACGGCCTGGAGGCCGGACATGTCGGTGGGGTCGATGTCGCCGAGACTGGCCTCGAGGGCGGACGGGTCGACCTCGAACCGGCTGACGTACTCGTTGATCAGCGCCTCCAGCCGGGCCCGCACGTGGGGGCGGCCGAGCACGGCGTGGTGGGTGACCTCCTCCAGGCAGACCCAGAGCCGCAGGTCGTCGGGGGCGAGGCTCCACTGCTCGGCGAACGCGTCGATGTTGGCCGGCACGACCAGGAGCTGGTCGGCGGGGAGCCGGGGGAGGGGCAGGTCGTACTGGCCCAGGGCCCGACGGGCGAGGTGGCCGAGCATGAAGCCCGACTGCATCCCGAGCAGCACGGGCCCGAGGACCTTGCCCAGGTCGCCCAGCAGCTGCACGGTGGGGTCGGGCCCGCCCCCGGCCTCGGCGGCCGCGGCGGACAGCGACGTGGCCAGCCGCTCCAGGAACGGCCGGTAGGCCTCCAGGCTGTGCAGCGCCCAGTCGCTCCGGGTGACCGGCAGCACGCTCAGGACCCCACCGGCGATCGACGTGTTGAGCCCGGTGTGCTGGCTGACGTGGAGGTCGGCCACCCGCACCAGTTCCTCGAGGCGGATGCGCTCGAGCGGGTCGACGTTGTCCTCGGGCTGCCCGTCGGAGGCCAGCCACATCGCCGTCTGGCGGCCCACGTCCCAGTTCACCGGGCCCTGCTTGCCGAACATGCGGGCCAGGTCGCCGAACATGGGCAGGCCCTCGAAAGGGTTCCCGCCCTCGGGGCCGGAGCTGGTCACCCCGTCATGGTAGGTCGCCGGCCGGGCCTACGAGCCCGGTGGGCGCTCGGCGATGGTCACGGCCATGGACCGGTGCGACCTGTCGCGGACCACGTCGAGCGTGACGACGTCGCCCGGCTGGTGCTGGCGCAGCATGACGAGGAGCATGCCGAGGGACGTGACCGGCCGCCCGTCGATGGCGACGATGACGTCCCGGTTGGTCAGGCCCGCGTGCTCGGCCGGGCTGTCGGACCGGACGCCGTCGACCATGGTCCCGCCCGGGACGTTCAGCGCCACCGCGGTGGCGTCATCCAGGTCGCTGCACTCGACGCCCATCCAGACGTT
This sequence comes from Actinomycetota bacterium, assembly GCA_030946525.1. GTDB lineage: Bacteria > Actinomycetota > Acidimicrobiia > Acidimicrobiales > AC-14 > CADCTB01. The sequence continues at coordinate 12,714 of JALYYN010000420.1, forward strand.
GGTGACCCTGCCGGTGGCGATGAGCTGGTCGGCGACGGCGCGGGCGGCGTCGATGGGGATGGCGAAGCCGAACCCGTCGTTGCCGGTGTCGGTGATGGCGACCGCAGTGGTGATACCGATCACGTCGCCCTGGCCGTCGAGGAGGGCGCCGCCCGAGGAGCCGGGGGCGATGGGCGCGTCGGTCTGGATCATGTCGGCGAGGGCCTGGCTGCCGGCACGGGTCAGCACCGTCCGGTGCAGGGCGCTGACCACGCCGGCGGTGACCGACGGGCCGCCGGCCAGGCCGAGAGGGGATCCGACGGCGACAGCCTGCTGGCCCACCTTCAAATCCGCCGTGGTGCCCAGCTGGGCGGCCGGGTACGGGCCGTCGTCGATCTTCACCACCGCGGTGTCGCTGGCCGTATCGGAGCCGACGACGCTGGCCACGACCTCCCGGCCGTTCGACAGGACGACCGTCAGGTTGATCCCGCCCTCGATGACGTGGGCGTTGGTGAGGATGTGGCCGTCGCTGCGGAAGATGACGCCGGAGCCGCTCCCGCTGCGGCCGCCGTCGACCTTGAGCTGGACGATAGCCGGGCGCAGGCGCTGGGCGACATCGACGACACCGTCCCGTGTCCCCGGGAGCGGCGTGGGCAGCACGGTGCTGCGCAGGGTGCCCGACCCGCCTCCCTGGTCGAGGAGCGTCCCGGCCACCACGACCAGGCCGGTCGAGAGCAGGCTGGCGGCCAGGGCGGACATGATGCCCACCGCCCAGAGCTGCCGGCGGGAGGTCGACGGCGCGGCCCGCTGCAGGCCCACCTCCGACGGATGCCGCCATACCCGATCGTCCGGCGGAAGAGGCGAACGGTAGGGCTGCGGTTCGTCCTCCGGCTCGACGAACTCCATCACGGCCGAGCTTACGTGGGTCTTCCCGCAGTTGGACGGCGGGCCCCCGGTAGGATCGGGTCTGTGGGCAACGACCCCCCGTACGGCTGCGACGATTGGGTGGGCGTCAGCGCCGACCCTCTCCCGCTGCACGCCGTCACGGCCTTCGTCGAGCGCCCGGACTGTGGGGCGGCCGTCGTCTTCACCGGCTCGGTGCGCGATCACTCCGAAGGAAGGGCCAACGTCCGGTCGCTGGAGTACGAGGCCTACGAGGAGCAGGTGACCCCCCGCCTGACCGCCATCGCCGGCGAGGCCAGGGCCCGCTGGCCGGACGTGGGGCGCCTGGTGCTGCTCCACCGCACCGGCCTGCTCGGCGTCGGGGAGGCGTCGGTCATGGTCGCCGCGTCGTCCCCCCACCGGGCGGAGGCGTTCGAGGCGGCCCGTTTCTGCATCGACACCCTCAAGGCCACCGCGCCCATCTGGAAGCGCGAGGCATGGGAGGGCGGGGAGGACTGGGCCGCATGCGCCCACCCCGTCGACGAGATCCCGACGGTGGGCCGGTGAACGCCCTCGTCTTCCTGGGCATCGCCGTGGGGGTCAGCGCGCTCGGCTGCCTGACCCTGTGGTTCCGCAGTCGCCAGCCCAGCTCGATGGACGCCCACATACGCGACTTCGCCCGGGAGCTCGACGCCCTGGCGCCCGGTTCGCCCGACGATCCCCGCCGGCGGCCCCGGGGGCGAGGCGACGCCGAAGGGGGTCCGCGCCCTGGCTAGGGACCTCGCCATCGACCTCGGGACGGCCAACACCCTGGTGTACGCCAAGGGACGCGGCATCGTGCTCAACGAGCCGACCGTGATCGCCCTGAACGTGGAGACCCACGACGTGCTCGCCATGGGCCACCAGGCCTGGCAGATGATCGGCCGCACGCCGGGCTACATCCAGGCCGTCCGGCCCCTGCGCCAGGGGGCGATCACCGACTTCGAGATCACCCAGCGAATGATCCGGCTCCTCCTCCAGCGGGCCGGCCTGTCCCGCTTCCAGCGACCCCGCGTGCTGCTCTGCGTCCCTTCCGCGATCACCGAGGTCGAGCGCCGGGCGGTGAAGGAGGCGGCCCGCCAGGCCGGCGCCACCGATGCCCAGCTCGTCGCCCAACCCATGGCGGCGGCCATCGGGGCCGGCCTGCCCATCCACGAGCCGCTCGGCAACATGATCGTCGACATCGGGGGCGGGACGTCGGAGACGGCGATGATCTCCCTGGGCGGCATCGTCGCCCTGGAGGCCATCCGGGTCGGCTCGTTCGACATCGACGCCTCCATCCAGGCCTTCGTGCGCCGCGAGTACGGGATGGCCATCGGGGAGCGCACGGCCGAGGAGATCAAGCTGGCCATCGGCTCGGCCGCGCCCGTGGCCGACGACGTCAAGGCCGAGGTCCGGGGCCGCGACCTGATGAGCGGCCTGCCCAAGACGGCCATCCTGTCGCCCGAGGAGGTCCGGGACGCCATCGACGAGAACGTCCGGGCCATCGTCGACTCGGTGGTCAAGTGCCTGGGGCACGCGCCACCCGAGCTCGCCCAGGATCTGATTCAACAGGGCATCCACCTGGTGGGCGGCGGCGCCATGCTGCGCGGCCTCGACCACCGCCTGGCCGAGGAGACCGAGCTGCCGGTCCACCTGGTCGACGCCCCGCTGGAGTGCGTCGTGCTCGGCGCCGGGAAGTGCCTGGAGGCCTTCGAGTCGCTCAAGGTGCTGTTCATGGGCGCCGAGCGGTAGTTCGCGGCCGGCGGCGCGTCAGGCGTCGCCGCCGGAGGCGGCGTATCAGGCGTCGCGCAGGTCCTCTGCGGCCTGGCGCACCTGCCAGTCCCGGTCCTCCAGGGCGGCGACGAGGGCGGCGTCCACGTCGCGCCCGGTGAAAGGGGCCAGGGCGATCACCGCCCGCCGGCGGATGGCCGGCCGGTCGCGGGTGGCGGCGAGGATGGCGGGCAGGCCGGCCTCGTCGCCGATAGCCCCGAGCGCGGCAACCGCCGCCTCCCGGCACAGGGGGTCGGCGTGGCCCAGGGCTACCGCGGACAGCGCAGCCACCGCCCCCGCGGCCCCGG
>JALYYN010000438.1 GCA_030946525.1 Actinomycetota bacterium
CGTCCCCGCCTCGCCATGATGTGCCCGATCATGGGGCCCTCGGTAAACTCTCTCAAGTTCGGCCGCCAATAGTGCCCGACTGGAACCACCGCGGGAACGCCCGATGGCCTCGAACAGGCGCTAAGTAACCGGCGGGACCGGGCGGTCGGGGGTGCACGAGTTCGTCCTGTGCGACGGCTCGGCCGGGCGCCGTCGTTACTGGGCACTGCAGTGGTGCCGTTCCCGGGCGGTCACCCAGGACAAATGGGGTACCCACTCTGGGCGGCAAGCTCCATCGCGGTCAGTCCAGTAGGTGGCGCACCTACCCGGCAACGAGACGACCCGGTCGGGCGACAGGGCCGGCGGCGCTCGCCGTTATGGGGCGAACTAGGAACGGTCAGCCAGACAGGCGAGGGCGCCCGATAGTTCGTAGAACCCGTTGACAATGATTAGCTAACCTAGCTATCATCGAGATCGTGCGAGTGAACATGCATGAAGCAAAGACCAACCTGTCGCGGCTCGTAGCCGCTGTGGAGTCCGGCGAGGAGGAGGAGGTCGAGATCGCCCGGGCCGGGCAGGTGGTGGCCCGCATCGTTCCTCCCCGGCCACGCTCACCACGCCGTCCCGGTTACTGGGCCGGCCGCGTCCGAATCGGTCCGGACTTCGACACCCTGCCCCCGGAGGTCGAGGCCGCGTTCACCGGCGAGCAGGAGTGAAGATCCTTCTCGATACCCACGTCCTGCTGTGGTGGCTGGCCGACGATGAGCATCTACCGACGCTGGCGGCCTTGATCATTGCCGACCCCGACACCGAAGTCGTCGTGTCCGCCGCCAGCGCATGGGAGATCTCGATCAAGCAGGCGGCCGGGCGACTCGACGCCCCAGAGGACTTACTGGACGCAGTGGCCGCGAACGACTTCGGGACGCTCCCGATATCTGCGGACCACGCCATGGCCGCAGGGCACCTGCCGACGCATCATGCCGACCCGTTCGACCGCATGCTCATCGCCCAGGCCCAGATCGAGGACCTCACACTCGTGAGCGTCGACAGGCGGTTCTCGGAGTACGAAGTCGAGCTTCTACGTCTGGACTGATGTCCACTCGCCGGCGTTTCGAGGCGTCCCGTCTGACCCACTGCGCTCGCGATTCGGGGTCACCCCCGGGTGACGAATCTCTCGGCGTCAAGTCACGAGCGTTCAGCATCCTGCACGGGCTCGTCAGAGTCCTGTCCAGAGTTCCCTACCTTGCGGCTGGGGACAACTTCGGGAGGACCGGGCTCACTGAGGGCGCTTGTCCCGACGCTCGCATCGCGTCGATTCGCCGGCCGACGCCCCTACTCGTCGAGATCGCAAATCGTCCCGAACACACGAATCGGCCTGCCCGAGTCGTCACGCACAACCACGGATCGGGAACGGACCCGACGGACCTCGCCGGAGGGCCGTACGACCCGATACTCGTTCGTCCCGGCGTCGCCCCCCTCCAGCGATGCCGCCAGGGCGGCCATGCGCTCCCTGTCATCGGGATGGACGGCGGCGAGGAGCTGGGCCAGGCCGGCAGGATGTTCGGCGCTCGTCCGCCCGAGGATCCGGTAGAGCTCGTCCGACCAGAACGTCGCACCGGTGATGAGGTCGCGGCACCAGCTGCCGGTTCGGGCCAACGCCTGGGCCTCGCGCAGGTGGGCCGACCAGTCCTGCGCCGCCTCTTCGGCCTCCTTGCGCGGTGTGATGTCGGCCACGGTCACGAGAATCCCTCCGACCGTGGGGTCGTCGAGGAGATTGTTGGCCACGACCTCGACCCATCGCCACGAGCCGTCGGCGTGTCGGGCCCGGCACTCGAAGGGCGAACCTGCGCCCGGTGGGCGTGACAGCACACCGGCGTAGGCGGTGGCCGCCCGTTCGACGTCGTCGGGGTGCAGGAATTCCATCCCGAGACGCCCCAGGCCCGACCCCGCCTCGTAGCCAAGGTCGCAGGCGCCCACGTAGGCCTCGACCAGGGTGCCGTCGGCGCCGAGCACGCTGATCATCACGTTGGTGTTCTGTACGAGCGCCCGGAAATGGGCCTCCCGGTCTCTGGCGGCCTCTTCGGCGACATGCTTGTCGGTGACGTCGATACCGCCGCCCACATAGCCCTCGAACGTCTCTCCCTCGCCCACCGGTTGGGCCCGCAGCAGGATCCACCGGTACTCACCGTCTGCCCGGCGCAGCCGGTACTCGACCTCGAAGGGCTCTCGTCGCTCGAAGGCGCCGTGGCAGACCTGCCCGAAATGGGCGCGATCATCGGGGTGGATGCTGTCGGGCCACCCGGCCTGCGCCTCCTCCGCCGTCTGGCCGAGGAAGTCGAGCTTCCGGGAGTTCAGGTAGATGCACCGCCCCCCGGCGTCGGAACGCCAGACCAACATGGGGACGGCGTCGATGAGCTGGCGATAGCGCCGCTCCGACTCCGCCAGGGCGGTCCGGGCCCGGTCGCGCTCGACCACCCGCCCGAGCTGGGCGCAGACGCTGGCCATGACGTCAACCATGGAGTCGTCGGGCGCCGTCGGGCGGGCGCTGAGGAGATCGAGCACGGCGACCACCTCTCGGCCCACCACCACCGGGAAGGCGAAGGCGCTGTGCAGGCCCGCCGCAGCGGCCAGCTCCCGGGGAATTGCGCAGTCCCCTTCGAGATCATCCGACCACGTCGCTCGGCCGGTCCGCAGGACCTGCTCCGCCAATCCCTCGCCGGAAAGGCGGTCCGCCCGCTCGAGGTGGCTGCGAACAGCGGCAAGGGACTCGGCGACGTTGGCGTTCCAGACCCCGCTCGCCGTCATGGCCCTTCCGTCGGCGTCGGTCACCCACAGGTGCCCGGCGGTCCAACCCGCCAGCGCGCAGACCTGGTGGAGCACGCTGGCTGCGGCCGCCTCGATGGTGGCGCTCTCATTGGCTGCCAGCGCGGCCCGTTGCAGCAGCACGACATATGCCATGCGATCCGGAGCGGGATCGGGATCGATGTCGATCCAGGCGGAGTCGGCGTCGCGGGGCCGGAACACCCGGTAGCAGTCGCCGCCGGCCTCCTTGGCCACGCCCATGGCGGCGCCGGCGCGGCCGATGACGTCGTCGTCGGGGTCACCGGAGGATGCGATGGCCACGCCGACGCTGGCGGTGACCAGGATGCGACGTCCGACGAGGTCGACCGGCTCACGCAGGCTGGCCACGACGGCGGCGGCCATCCGCTCCGCGTCCTCCGCGGACCCGGCACTGATCACGGCCCCGAAGGTGTCGCCGCCCAGCCGGGAGGTGGCCTCCGCTCCACCCGCCGATCGGGTGAGACGTCCGGCCACGGCGGCGAGAACCTGGTCGGCGGCGGCGTGGCCGACCTCGCCCTTCACGGCCCCGAAGCCGTCGATGGCCACCACGAGCACGGCCAACGTCGATCCGGCAGGCTTGTCCGACGAGGCCGTGCGCACCCGGTCACGGAACAGCTCCCGGTTGGCCAGGCCTGTCAGGGAGTCGGTGAATGCCCGACGGAGGAGCTCGTCGTCACCCCTGGCCGGCGCCGGTTTCGGCTGGTCGGGACCAACGCCGAGGGCCCTGCCGGCACCGTAGAACGTGTCGACATCATGGGAGAACTCCTCCTCGGTGAGAACCTCGGCGCGGGCCAGGCTCCAGAACGGAAGGTCGAGCCTCCGGAGGGCATCTCTCCAACAGGCGATCGCCGAGAACATCGCCTCCGCAGGACTGGCCGAGTCGAGTCGGAGCTGTAGTGCGTACCTCGTAGCGTCATAGACCGCGGCGGGCGCGCGGTCGGCAACGGCCTCGAGCAGGCGCTGCAGGGCTCCTGGCTCCAGCGCCGGTTCCCCGGCTGGCGCCGTCGCCTCCAGCACCACGATCCATATGCGGTCCATCGCTCTGAAACCCCCAGCACCGAGTACCGCCGGGCCAATGACATGGACCGGCTCTCAAAACACACGGCGTCCACATCGACCCGGCCCGGATCCTTCGCCGACAACGCGTACCGGACACCGAGGTCAACGGTGACCTGCCGCAGACCCACCCCGCCCATGGCCTCCCGTCCGGAACCGAAGGCGCCGGTCACAACTGCGCCGGACACGCGACAACCGCCGGATCGGACAAATCGTCTACAGCAACGGAACATATTCCGACGACGAATGACTGTCAACCTGCACCATCGGTCCCGGCGAGGCAAACGACACTGTTGCCTCGTCCGACGTTCGAGCAGCTGCGCACCAGCCGTTGGGAACTCCAGCCGGTCTTCGCCGGCTATGCCCGTCTCTCGGCGACGGGAGCTGGACCCGGCTCGGCGACGGGGCGCTGACGATCATGGACTAGGGGGCCGACGGTGCTCGGGGAGCGCCTCCGTGGGGGCGTTGAACTGGCCACGGACCTCGCTCTGGGGGCACCTTCAGGTGTGTGCTCTACATGCACCTAACGTACAGCACCTCCGTGGAGGCGTTTCGTTCAGAAATCTACGTAGTAGCAGGTCAGAGGCACAGCGCTGAACCGTTGAGCCTTATCAGGGGTGCGCTCTAACCGACTGAGCTATAGCCCCGGGACCCGTGCGCGTCACGGTTGGAGAGTCTACGGGGCGGCGGCGAAGGGCGGCGAACGACCTACACCGGTAGGGCCTGGTCAGGGTGAGGGGCCACGGCACCAGGTCGGTCGTGCCACCCGACGGGCTGGCGGCACCCGCCATGCCCACGCGCTACTGCGCGGCGTGGGGCTGGGTCAGTCGCCTGCTACAGGGTCGCGCACTGGCCGGTCCTGGTGGCGGCGGCGTTGTCCATGCCGGCGTTGGTCGGCGGGGGGTTGTTGCCGGTGCATCCCAGGGTCCCGAGCAGGTTGTTGGCCTTGATGATGGTGTTGCCTGGGCCGTTGGTGTCGATGGTGGCGCTCTGAGAGACGATGTTGGCCCCGAAGGTGACCGCCAGGTTGGAGCTGAGGGCGACGTTGCCGGCGAAGCGGTTGCCGGCGCAGCCGCTGGCCGGGTCCCCGATGCGGATGGGGACCGGCGCGTTGGTGACGGTCACGGCGGTGCCGGGGGCGGGCGGGGAGACCTGGGCACCGCACAGGCTGAAGAAGGAGGGGGCGTCGGCGGTGATGCCCCGGCTGATCTGGGAGTTGACCACGGTCAGGGCCCCGCCCGGTTGGACGGTGACCGGGCCCACGACCCGGGCGTTGGTGATGAGCACGCTCTGGCCGGCGGCGACGGTGAGGGGCCCGGTGAAGTCGCCGGTGATGGTCGACGTGGGCGGCGGGGCCTGGAAGGGCCGGATGACCACCGACTCATTGGCCGCCCCACAAACCGACAGCACGGCGTTGTTGTTGGCGTCGCCGTTGTAGAGGGCGGTCCAGAAGTAGGTGCCCGCCGCGGTCGGGGTGAAGGTGCCGCTGGTGGCGGTGGGCCCGGTGAGGCCGGTGGTGGCGGTGAAGACCTGGGTGGCGCAGCCAGGGTCGGAGAACAACTTGAAGGTGACGGTGCCGGTGGGGCTCAGCCCGCCGCCGACGGTGGCGGTGTCGCTGACCGGGGCGCCCAGGAGGTTGCCGGCCGAGGCGGTGGTGGACACGGTCGGGGTGGCCTTGGTGATGGTCACCGACTCGTTCGCGGCGTTGCAGGCCGAGGCGGCGGCGTTGTTGGCGGCGTCGCCGGAGTAGGAGGCCGTCCACCGGTAGGTGCCGGGGCCGGTGGGGGTGAAGTTGGCCGAGTCGTAGCTGCCGTTGCCGGTGACGGTCTTGGTCGAGGTGAAGACCGCGGCGGCGGCGCACGTGGCGTCGGTGGGCCCGTAGAGGTTGAAGGTCAGCGTGCCGGTGGGGGCGACACCGCCGGCGACCACGCCGGTGTCGTGGACCTGGGTGCCGGGAATGCCGCCGGCCG
>JALYYN010000467.1 GCA_030946525.1 Actinomycetota bacterium
CTTCGACGGCGAAGTCCTCGTGGGCCGCGACCTCATGGAGCTGGCGCTCTGAGCGTGGGCCCCGGCCGGTCCCGCACCCTGGTGAGGGATGTCGCCGGCCGGGGGGGCGAGTCGGTCCGGCTATGCGGCTGGGCCCATGCCGTCGGCGACGGGTCCTTCACCTTCCGGGACCACACCGGCCTGATCGAGGTGCTCGCCCCGCCCGGTCCCCTCGCCGCCGCCCTCGCCGAGCTGACCCGGGAGTCGGCAGTCGAGGTGCGGGCGACCGTCAGCGCCGCCGCCGCCGATCACGGGGCCGTCCACCTGGGACTGGTGGAGCTGCGGGTGGTCGGCCCGGCTGCGGCGCCGCTGCCCGTGGACGCCGGCTCGCCCCTGGACGCCCGGCTGGACTGGCGCTACCTCGACCTTCGCCACCCGAGGAACCGGCTGGTCTTCGAGGTGCAGACGACCGTCGAGCGGGCCATGCGGGAGTGGTGGGGCGCCCGCGACTTCCTGGAGATCCACTCCCCCAAGATTCGGGCCACGCCGAACATGTCCGGCCGGGAGCTGTTCACCGTCGAGTACTTCGACCGTCCCGCCTACCTGATCCAGTCGCCGCAGTTCTACAAGCAGATGGCCATGTGCGCGGGCTTCGAGCGCGTCTTCGAGATCGGCCCCGTCTTCCGGGCCAACCCCCTGCTCAGTTCACGCCACGACACGGAGTTCGTGAGCGTCGACGTCGAGATCTCCTGGATCGGCTCCCACGACGATGTGATGGACCTCGAGGAGCGCTGGCTGTGCCACGTCGTGGCCGCCGTCGAGCGCGAGCACGGCGCCGAGATCGAGCGGTTGTTCGGCCGGCAGATCCGCGTCCCGACGACGCCGTTCCCGCGGGTCACCATGGCCGAGGCCCGCGCCATCCTCGCCGGGCGGGGGCATCGACCGGAAGGCGCCGAGGGCGACATCGACGCCGAGGGCGAACGCCTCCTGGCCGACCAGGTCGCTACCGAAGTCGGCCACGAGCTGGTCTTCGTCACCGAGTACCCAGAGGCCGTCCGGCCCTTCTACCACATGCGCCTCCACGACGGTTCGGAGCTGACCAGGAGCTTCGACCTGCTGTGGAACGGCCTGGAGATCACCACCGGCGCCCAACGGGAGCACCGCCACGACCGCCTGGTCGCCCAGGCCGGCCGCAACCCGTCGCGGATCGACGTCGTCCGCCCCTACCTGGACTTCTTCCGCCACGGGTGCCCGCCCCACGGCGGGTTCGGGCTCGGCCTCGCCCGGCTGCTCATGTGCCTGCTCGGCGTGGCCGACGTCCGTGAGGTCACCTACCTGCCCCGCGACCGCCATCGGCTGACCCCGTAAGAGCCCCTACTGGACCTCGATCGGCGCGGGAATCCGGACCGCCTTACCGGACGGGCGGGCCACGATCACCGTGCCGTCCCAGTGGCCGCCCATCTCGAAGCGCACCGGCACGTCGTACACACCGGGTGCGGTCTCCTGGGCCACGTTGCTCACTCCCATCCCCGACATCCGCCCGATGCCACCCATGTCGGCGCGCATGCAGACCTGAGCCCCTGTGACGGGGGCGCCGTTGTGAGTGACCCGGATGGTCTGGGTGGTGGCGTCGACGCTCAACGGGGTGACGAACTCCACCGCATAGGACGAGTCCGACACCGCCTCCATCTGGCACTCGCGAGCCGGCACCTGCTTGAAGTTGACCAAGGCGAGCACGAAGGCCACCAGGGCAACGCCGCTCACGATGGTAAGACGCCGGATGCCCTGCACGTCCGTCCTTTCGGAGAGGGGCCTGCGCTATTGACCGCTGGCACTAGAATCAAGGTACCAGGCGAGGGCGGAGATGCCGCACGCCCCACGCGAACCGACGAACCGGAAAGGAGCCGATGTCCACTGACTCCAGGGCGTCCGGCTCCCGTCATCCGGAGGCGAAGGGCGGTGTCGCCGGAACCGACGGCACGGTGACCCAGACCGGGCCCCGAGAGACGTCGCCCGCCCCGGCCCGGGCCGCTGCCGTCATCTCCACGACCGGCCTGACCAAGGTCTACCCCTCCGAGCGGAGCGGGACGTCGGGGCTGAAGGCGGTCGACCGGCTCGACCTGTCGGTCTCCCGGGGCGAGATCTTCGGGCTGCTGGGGCCGAACGGCGCTGGGAAGACGACCACCGTCGGCATGCTCACCACCAGGGTCATCCCGACGTCGGGAACCGCCGAGGTCAACGGGGTGGACGTGGTGGCCGACCCGCCCCTGGCCAAGCACTTCATCGGCGTGGTCCACCAGGTCAACACCCTCGACCGCAGCCTCACCGCGTGGGAGAACCTCTACTTCCACGGTCGCTACTACGGCATGACGGCCAAGGCGGCCCGGGCCGCGGCCGACGAGCAGCTCGAGCGGTTCCGCCTCACCCACCGGGCGCATTCCGAGGTTCGGGCGCTCTCCGGCGGAATGGCCCGGCGGCTCATGGTGGCGCGGGCCATCCTCCACCGCCCCGCGGTGCTCTTCCTCGACGAGCCCACTGCCAGCCTCGACCCCCAGAGCCGGCTCGCCCTGTGGGACATCCTCCGGGAGATCCACGACGAGGGCCAGACCATCCTCCTCACCACCCACTACATGGAGGAGGCCGACCAGTTCTGCGACCGGGTGGCGATCATGGACCACGGCCGCATCCTCGCCCTCGACACGCCCGCCCACCTGAAGCGCTCGGTCGGCAACGCCGACGGCGAGGGGGAGACGGCGACGGTCAAGGCGTGGCTCAGCAAGCTCCGGGCCAAGGCCCGCGCCGAGGAGGGCGGCGTCGGCGAGGAGCCGCTCCGCCACGACGACCTGGAGGGCGCCCTGCTCGAGGTGCTGGCCGCCGCCGACCGCCTCGGCCTCGACGTCGGCGACATCCGCCGCGGGGTCACCCTGGAGACCGTCTTCTTCAACCTCACGGGTCGGGACCTCCGCGAATGACGATGGCGCTCCCGGCCCCCACGGTGGCCACCACCGCGTCGGGCGACGTCCCCTCCTCGAGGCGGGCGGCCCGGGCCGCGTTCCGGGCGTTGCTCATGCGCGACCTCACCGTGCTGGACAAGGACCTCAAGGAGTTCCTTCCCAACACCCTGATGCAGCCGGCGATGCTGGTGTTCGTCTTCACCTACGTCTTCCCGCGCATCGGTCAGGGCATCGGCGGCAGTGGGAACGTGGGGCGATTCTCCACCCTGCTCCTGGGTGGCCTGGTCGCCCAGTCGATCGCCTTCCAAGGCCTGTTCCGGGTGGCGCTCCCGCTGGCCCGCGAGCTCGACATCACCAACGAGCTCGAGGACCGTGTGCTGGCCCCGACGCAGATCTCCGTCATCGCCATGGAGAAGATCGTCGCAGGCGCGCTCCAGGGCCTGTTCGCCGGGATGATCGTCTTCCCGGTCGCCGCCTTCCTGCCGTCCACGCCGATCTACCTGAGGGCGCACTGGGGCACGCTCATCGTGGTCACCGTGCTGTCCTGCTACGCGTCCGCCGCCCTCGGCCTCACCATCGGCACCCGGATCGAGGCCCGCCTGGTCCCCATCCTCGTCGGGTTCATCGCCCTGCCCCTCGGCTTCTTCGGCGCCATCTTCTACACCTGGGACGCGCTGACGCCGATCGGCTGGCTCAAGGCCGCCGTGCTCCTCAACCCCATGGTGTACATGAGCGAGGGCTTCCGGGCGTCGCTGTCGATCGGAGTTGTTCACATGCCCATCGGCGCCGTCTACGGTGCGCTGCTCGGCTTCTCCGTCCTCTTCACCGTCCTCGGCGTGAGGGGCTTCAAGAAGCGGGTCCTCAGCTGAGGTTTGCGTCCCGTCCGGTACGACCACCCAGGAGGTTCCGATGACGCAACGCTCCGTCAGGTTCACCGTCGCCGGGTTGGCGGCCCTCGCTGTCGGCGCGTGCGGGAGCAGCTCGGCCGGCTACGGGACGGCGGCCGACGGCTCCAAGGCCACGCGCACGGTCGAGGTGACGATCACCCAGGCCAAGCAGTACCAGCCGGCCGCGATCACCGTCGCCCCCGGCGAGGTGGTCACCTTCAAGGTCACCAACGCATCGACCGACCTCCACGAGTTCATGCTCGGTGACGCCTCGGTGCAGGAAAAGCACGACAAGGAGATGGCGGCCATGGGCATGGGCTCGATGAAGGTCGCCGACCAACCCAACCTGATCGACCTGGACCCCGGCCAGACCAAGCAGCTCACGTGGAAGTTCCCGGGCAAGACGGGGGCGACAGTCATCTACGGCTCCCATTCGCCCGGCGAGTACTCGGCCGGATTGAAGGGCACCATCACCGTCTCCGGCTGAGGCGGTCCCGACCTCCGAGGCCCTTGACACCACCCGGGCCCCCTCTTTACGTTGAGTGAACCTGACTGCGGAAGGGGTTTGCTGTGGCCACTGCGCACACTGCGCGACTGTCCCACTTCGGAATGCCGGTGACGGACCTCGACAAGAGCATCGCCTTCTACGAGAAGTGGGCGGGCATGAAGCTGGAGGGTCAGCTCAACGACCCCATGGGCGTCCGGGGCGCCCGCCTCGCCCAGAAGGCCGGGGGCTTCGTCCTGTCCCTGCTGGCCGGCCCGATGCCGATGCCCATGCCGGGCGTGATGCACCTCGGCTTCGACTGCGCCAGCAAGGCCGACGTCGACAAGGTCGCCACCGACGCCAAAGCGGCCGGCATCCTGACCTTCGGGCCGGTCGACAGCGGCACCGAGCTGGGTTATCAGGCGTACATCACCGACCCCGACGGCAACAACCTGGAGTTCTCCTTCGGCCAGAAGGTCGGTCTCGCCGAGAGTTAGACCGGCGCCTCAGACCGGCGGGGCGGGGTCGTACTGGATGTAGCGGCGGACCTGGCGCGCCCGCTCGGTGCCGGCCAGGCGGTCCACCAGGTGCAGGGCCATGTCGATCCCCGCCGAGACCCCGGCCGAGGTGATCACGTTGCCGTCGTCGACGAAGCGATCGTCGGCGCGCACCTGGATGTCGTGGCCGAGGCCGGCCAGCTTGTCCAGAGACGCCCAGTGAGTAGTGGCCGGTCGGCCGTCGAGCAGGCCGGCGTCGGCGAAGACCAGCGCACCCGTGCACACGCTGGTCATCAGGGTGCCGGCGCCGGCCAGCGTACGCAGCCAGCTGCGGACGGACTCGTCGCCCAACTGCGCGACGGTGCCTTGGCCGCCGGGGTAGACGAGCACGTCGAGGGGAGGGGCGGTGGACCAGGTGAGCTCGGGCGTCACCCGCAGGCCGAGGATGCAGTCGACCGGCCCTTCCTCCCGGGCCAGCAGCACGACGTGCTGCCCGTCGTCCGGCGCCAGTCGCTCCCACCCCCGCAGCACTTCCCACGGTCCGACGAAGTCGAGCTCCTCGACCCCGGGAAAGACGAAAATTCCGATCGTTGTCATGACGCCCCTTGCGCTCTTGGGCCGCGGGCTTACAGTTGAGGCATTCCGTCGACAGGAGTGAGACCGCGTGGCCACCTACATCATGCTCATGAAGTTCATCAACCCGGGCGTGGAGTCGATCAAGAGCGCCAGCGCCGGCCGGACGGCCGGCAAGAAGGCGGCGAAGGCGCTCGGGATCACCTGGAAGCACCAGTACCTCGTCATGGGCGAGTACGACATCATCACCGTCCTCGAGGCGCCCGACGACGAGACGGTGGCCAAGTTCGCCCTCATGGGCATGACCGGCAGCCTGGCCATCACCACCATGCGGGCGTTCAACGAGGCCGAGGCCGACTCCCTTATCAAGGGCCTGCAGCCGCCGCCCGACTGAACAGGCGACGGAGCTCGGTCGCCAGGAGCTCCGGCGCACTGAACATGGCGCCGTGGCCCTGGCCGGGCAGCACCGTGACGCGGGCCTCCGGAAGGGCGTCGACGATCCCGGAGGCGACTGCGGCCACCTCCGGCCCGCTGTCCCCCCCTACCAGGCAGACGGTGGGAGCCGCGAGATCCGCCACCGCCGACGGGTCGAAGCGGTACCGACTGGCCGCCTGCAGCTCTGCCGGGAGCGTCAGGGCGTTGTCGAGCATGATCGGCCAGATGGGCCGGCCCCGGATGAAGGCCAGCGCCGTAGCGTCGTTGCCGGCCACTTCGAGCAGGAAGGTGCGCAGGATCCCTTCCCGGTCGCCGGCCGCCTGCATGTCGGCCAGCGACGCCAGGACTCCGGCGCCGAAATGCTCGGGCGGCGGGGGCTCGTAGAGCGCCAGGCTGGCCAGGCGGGGAACGAGGAGGGCGGCGTGGAGGGCAAAGCGGGCGCCGGAGGAGTGGCCGACGAGGTGCACGGGTCCACCTGCCCCCACTGCGACTGCCACCGCAGCGATGTCGCCGTACTCCGTCCCGAGGGAGTGCCCCGGCCGGATCGGGCCGCTCGTACCCCGGCCGCGGCGGTCCATCGCCACGACGGTGTGGTCGCCGGCCAGCAGCGGCACGACCGCCGCCCACTGCCGGGCGTCGGCCGCCGCCCCGTGGACGAGCACCACCGGCGACCCTTCACCCGACGCGGTGAAGCCGATGAACGTGCCGTCCGCCGCCCTCGCCCCGCCCGTCACCGTGGCCATACCGGCCCGACGTTAGGGCGGCCGATCTAGGATCGGCTCGTGGCCGTGACATCCGAACCGCCCTCGCCGCCCGCACCGCCCGACATCATCGCCTTCGACGTGGTCGGAACGCTGTTCTCTCTCGAGTCGCTCGGGCCGCTCGTCGCCGCCGCCGGCGGGGACGCGTCGACCGTCGGGCTCTGGTTCTCCCACCTGCTGGCGGATGGCTTCGCGCTCACCGCCGCCCACGACTACCAGCCGTTCCGGGAGGTCGCCCGGGCCAGCCTGGCCACGGTCCTCCCCCATGCCACCGCCGCGGCCCGGGACCAGGTGCTCGCCGGCCTGGCCACGCTCGACCCCCATCCCGACAGCGGGCCGGCCCTCGGCCGCGCCGTCCTCGACGCCCGGGTCGTCGTCATCACCAACTCCAGCACCGAGAGCACCCGCAAGCTCCTGGCCCGGGGCGGCCTCGACGCCTTCGTCGAGACCATCGTCTCGGCCGAGGACGTCAAGAGGTGGAAGCCCGCTTCCGACCCCTACGCCTACGCGGCCGCCACCCTCGACGTGCCCCTGGCCCGACTCGGCCTCGTGAGCGTGCATCCCTGGGACGTGATGGGGGCCCGCCGTTCCGGCCTGGTGACCGGTTGGTGCAACCGCCGGAAGGCGACGTTCCCGCATACGTTCGGGGCCGCCGACGTCACCGGCGCCACCCTCCTCGATGTCGTCGAGAACCTCTTCGGCCTCACGGGGACCGGCTGACCGGGCTCAGGCCACCCCGGCGAAGCGCAGGAGGTCGACCATGGTGAAGTCGCCCGGCTCGGCCGAGGGAAGCTCCGGCGACCAGCCCGGCGCCACCCGCAGGTACGACGACGGGTCGGCGGCCAGCAGCCCCACCAGGACCTCGGCCACGATCGTCGCACCGGTGGGGCCCAGGCGCACGCCGTCCGAGTCGACCTCCGCTTCGCGCAGCAGGTAGTACCAGAGCGGGGTCGGACCGGTCAGCCCCAGGTCGGTGCGCGACGTGCCCATGGCCGCGGCCACGGCCTCGCCGGAGGGGAGGCCGAGCGCCTTGCCCCGCAACAGGTCGAGCAGCGCCATCGGCCGGCGGTCGGGGTCGAGGGCCGGCGGGAGCGAGCCGAACGGGCCGACGATCTTGGTGTCGATGCGCCGGCTCAGCTGCGGCGTCGACCCGTCGATGGTGAAGAACAGGTCCCAGCTGATCTTCCAGCCCTTGGGCAGCGGGCGGAACCCGCCCAGGTGCTGGAGGGGGTCCGGGTTCAGCATCGGCAGCATGATGTGCTTGAGGTCGAGGTCGGGGTTCAGCACGTAGGTGGCCCGCACCTGGCTGTGCCCGAACCGGTAGGCGGCGGCGGAGAACTCCACCGGCATGAACGGTTCCCTCTTCCAGGTGAAGAAGGCGAGCTCGGCCCGCCGCCCCCCGCCGACCGGGTCGACGACGAGGACCCGCCGGAGCACGTCGGTCCCCACGATCCGTCGTAGGTAGTCCTCCACCACCACCCACTGGTAGTGCCAGCGGGTCAGGCGCTGGGCCTCGACGAACAAGCCGGCTTCGGGAAAGGACCGGTCGCGCAAGCGGTCGACGATGGCGTTGTGAAACCGGAGCACGGCGAGGGTGAGCTGGGAGACGATGACGTGGACGTCGTTGCGCGGGTCCCCGAGGAGGGCCCGGCCCTGGTCGTTGCGGGGGAGATCGTCCCGCTCCTGGGTGCGGCCGCGGTTGCGACCGACGAGGAGCTTGCAGGGGTCCTTCTGGTCGTAGAGGAAGGGGTGGTCGGCCGGTCCCGAGCCGTAAACCGAGTCGAGGTCGAAGCGGGGCGTGCGGAAGTCGACCACGGCATCGGGGTCGTTGCGACGTTCGAGCACCGAGGTGGGGTCGAAGGTGATGTCGTGGTCGACGAACTGCCCGAGATAGGTGTAGCCGGCGGGGATGTCGGGGTTGTCGCCCGGCTGCAGGGCGGGGATCGGCGACCCTGCGGTCATGGGCGGCGCCGCTGGCATGGGAGGCGCCGGGGACGGCGACGATTGCGGGAACGGGCCCATCGAGTCGGCCAGCCTCCGGAGCACGTCGTCGTCGGGGGCGAAGGCGGGCAGGTGGCGGAACATCCGGCCGTAGCGGCCGCGGTCGGTGCTCGACCTCGGAACGCCCGCCAGGCCTCGGGGCGGGCTGCCGCCGTGGCTGGTCGGCGGCTCGGCCAGGCCCGGCGTCGCCCGCTCCGGCGTTGCCCCGACCTCGCCGCGGTCCATGCCCGGACTCTACGTTGCCATGCGCCCTCCCGCACGGGGGTGACCGGCCGGCTGAGCCGGCGGCCGCCGCCCCCTCCTATGCTCAGTCCGGTGATAGCCGACGCGGTGCCCCTCACCCGCTTCCAGCGGATGCTGATGGGCGCCGATGGCACCGTCACCCACATCCTCGAGGCCTACGCCGACGAGCCCATCGAGGTGGTCAAGCTCCATCAGGGAGTCGACACGTCGAACCTCGGCGACGCCCAACTGGAGCTGTCGGCCGACGACGAGGTGGTGCGGCGGCGGGTCGTCCTCCGGGGCCGCCGCAGCCATCGACCGTTGCTCTACGCCGAG
This sequence comes from Actinomycetota bacterium, assembly GCA_030946525.1. Classification (GTDB taxonomy): domain Bacteria; phylum Actinomycetota; class Acidimicrobiia; order Acidimicrobiales; family AC-14; genus CADCTB01. Next base: position 9,130 of record JALYYN010000467.1, read on the forward strand.
GCCACCGTCGCGCTCGGCCGGGTCGACCCCGCGTTCCTCGACGGGCTGGTCGGGACGGAGAAGCCGATCGGGGTGCTCCTGGCCGAGCACCGGACCGAGACCTTCCGCGAGGTGTTGACGGTCGACAGGGAACCGGCGGGGCCCTGCGGCACCCACTTCGGCATCAGCCCCACCGCAGAACTGCTGTTCCGGACCTACCGCATCGTGGCCGGGCACCGGCCCGCCATCCTCATCACCGAGAAGTTCCCGACGGATTTCTTCAGGGGCCTGCCCGCCTGAACCGGCCGGCTCCGTTGTTTCGGACTCGCGCTATGTGGAAGACTTCATTCAGGACGGCGAGTG
>JALYYN010000478.1 GCA_030946525.1 Actinomycetota bacterium
CCGACCGTGAGCACATCCTGGAGCCGTTCTCCCAGGCCGACGCGTCGACGACCCGGCGCTACGGCGGCACCGGCCTGGGGCTGGCCATCTCCACCCAGCTGGCCGAGGCCATGGGCGGCGTGATGACGGTCGACAGCCGGGTCGGCGTCGGCAGCACGTTCCGCGTGACCGTGCCTTTCACCGGCGGCCCCGACGACACCCGCCCGCCCCTCGACCCCCGGCTGCTGGGGCTGCGGGTCCTGGTCGTCGACGACAACGCCACCAGCAGGTCGGTGCTGGAGACCCAGTTGACGGCGTGGGGGGCGCGACCGGAAGGGGTCGCCGACGGCCGGTCGGCCCTTCACCGGTTGGAGGCGGCGGCCGCCTCCGAGGTCCCCTTCGACGTTGCCGTGGTCGACGTGGCCATGCCGGGCATGGACGGCGTCGAGCTGGCCGGCCGGGTGATGGCCAACCCGGTGCTCAAGCCGACCCGCATCCTCCTGCTCACCACCCGGCTGGTGCTCGACGCCGAGACCGCGGCCCGGTTGGGCGTGACCGAGTCGGTCCCCAAGCCCGTCCACCTCCCCGAGCTGGGCGACTCCCTCGTCCGCCTGCTGGCCCGCACGCCGGTGAGCCAGGTGGCCGCACCGGCGGCGTCCCGGTCCGGTGACCGGGGGCGGGTCCTGGTGGTCGAGGACAACCCCACGAACCAGATGGTGGCCAGGGGCCTGCTGGCCAAGCTCGGCTACCGCCCCGACGTGGTTTCGAACGGGCTGCAAGCCGTCGAGGCCGTCGACGGGACGACCTACGTGGCCGTCCTCATGGACTGCAACATGCCGGTGATGGACGGTTACGAGGCCACCGCCGCCATCCGGGCCCGGGAGGGATCCGGGCCTCACGTGCCGATCATCGCCATGACGGCCAGCGCCCTGGTCGGCGACCGGGAGCGGTGCCTGGCCGCGGGCATGGACGACTACGTGTCCAAGCCGGTGAAGTTGGCCGAGCTCGACCTGGCCCTGTCCGGGTCGCGAGCGGCGCCACTCACGCCGGCGCCGGGCGCGACGGTCACCGGCCGGCTCGATGGCGACCAGCTCGACACCCTGCGGGCCCTCGACGACGGCGACGGCGCCTTCTTCTCCGCCCTCGTCCGGTCGTTCCTCGCCTCGGCCACCGGCGCACTCGCCACCTTCACCCACGCCATCGAATCCGGCGACGGCTTCGCCCTGGCCCGGGAGGCCCACCGGTTCAAGGGCGAGGCCGCCACCCTCGGCGCAGTGGGACTGGCCGAGCTGTGCCGCGAGCTGGAGTCGCTCGGGTCACCGGTCGACTCGGCGGCGGGCGCCGACATCGTGGCCCGGGCCGGCCAGGAGCTCGGCCGGGTGCGTGCGTCGCTCCTGGACGTGCTGCAGGACGAGCACGTGTAGCCCGCAGCCCGACGGCGGCGGATCAGAGGGTGGGGAGCTGCTGCGGGCGGCCGATGAGGCGGGCGAGCGGGTCGCCGACGGCACGCAGCCGTTCACCGACGCTGCCGATGGTCCAGCGATCGGGGGTGAGACCGGGATCGTCGAGCTCGTCCCACTCGATCGGCACCGAGACGGGCGCGCCGGGCGCGGGCCGGGGGCTGAAGGGGGCGACCAGGGTCTTGTTGATGGCGTTCTGGGTGTAGTCCAGCCGGGCCAGGCCCTCCCGGCGGTCCTTGTGCCACTCCCAGCTCACCAGCCCGGGCACGGTGTGGCCCACCGCCCTGGAGACCGTCTCCACCCAGGCCCGGGTGTCGGCGAAGGAGTAGCGGGGGGCTATGGGGACCCATATCTGCACCCCGCGCTTGCCCGTCACCTTGGGCCCGGCGTCCACGCCCAGGTGCCCGAGAGCGGTCCGGTACAGCCGGGCCAGGAGCAGCACGTCGGCGAAGTTGCTGGACGGGCCGGGGTCGATGTCGATGAGGGCCCATGTCGGCTGGTGCACGTCGGGGAGTCGGGAGGTCCACCCGTGCAGCTCGAGGGCCCCGTAGTTGGCCATCCACACCAGGGAGGCCACGCTGTCGACCACTGCGTAGCACTGGGTCTCCCCGGCATCGGCGCGCTCGTTGTGCCACCGGTTGAGCCACTCCGGGGCGTGGCCGGGCACCTCCTTGTGCCAGAAACCCGGCCGGTCGGCGCCGTTGGGGAAGCGGTTCAGGTTGACCGGCCGGTCATAGAGGTAGGGCAGCATGAACGTGGCGACCTCGGCGTAGTAGCGGACCACGTCGCGCTTGGTCACCGGGCCCGACCCGTCCCGTGCCGGGAAGAGAACCTTGTCGAGGTTGGTGAGCCTCACCACGCGGTCCTGGACGGCCCACCGGCCCTCCCGCCCGAGGCCGTCGAGAGCGGCGAGCTCGTCGGCGGTCGGGCCCGTCCAGGAGGGCGGGGGGCCGCCGCCGTCGAGTCGGATCTCCGCCTCCGACGCCGGCCGGTCGCTGCGCCACAGCGCGTCGGGTGCCGACGCCACCTCGTCGTTGGTACGGCCGGTCTTGACCGACCGCGGGTGGTCCTCCGGGTTCCAACCGGGGCGGGCGTGGTCGTCGTTCTTGTGGAGCAGCAGCCACTGCTCCTTCCCCGTCCGCTCGGCGCCCTTGTCGCGCCGGACGAGCAGGAAGCGGCCGCCGAGCTTGTCGCCGTGCAGGTCGAAATGCAGCTCGCCCGCCTCGATGGCCCGGGCGGGATCGTCGGCGTGCACGAGGTCCCACGTCCCCCAGTCCCAGACGATCACGTCGCCGCCTCCGTACTCCCCCTTCGGGATCACGCCCTCGAAGTCGAAGTACTCGACCGGGTGGTCCTCCACGTGCACGGCCAGCTGGCGGGCCTTGGGGTCGAGCGTCGGGCCGTGGGGCACGGCCCAGCTGACCAGCACGCCGGCGATCTCCAGCCGCACGTCGTAGTGCAGCCGGCGGGCCCGGTGGCGCTGCACGACGAACCGGCTCGACCCGGCCGGCTCCGCCGTCGCTGTGCCTGACCCGGCCGGCTCCGCCGTCACCGTGAAATCCCGCTTGGCCCGGTAGGCCTCCAACCGTTCCTGAGGATCGGGGATGGTGCCTCCCGTCAGGCCAGGGCGGCGGCCAAGCCGTCGACATCGGCCACCGTGACGGTGAGGCCGGGGTGGCGGAGGTGACCGGTGGGG
>JALYYN010000485.1 GCA_030946525.1 Actinomycetota bacterium
AGGACTGGTCGAGTCCTTCCCCGATCGGGGGTTGACGAAGACGACGCCTCGATCTGTCACCGTCACCCCTGCCTGCCCTTGAGCAACCCCGCGTCGCCAGCGGCCTCCAGAGCGAGGCCCACACACCAGGAGGGCATGTCCACGACGATCTCGTCACCGTCGTCGACCCCCCGATTCTCGATGCACAGCCCAATCAGCCCAACCGTGCCCGCCTTGTGTCGCACCGCCGTCTGCAGGAGCAGTCTCCGGCGGCAACGGTCCCTCCTCCCCGTCACGTTCCCATCTCGCCACCGCGGCGGCCGCTAGCGACCCGGGGCAGGCGCACCCGAGCCTCCGTTGGCTGGCTGAACAGATGTCGTCCGATCTCAGCCAGCAACGCTGCGTCCTCCTCCCACACTTCGTACGGGTCGTCGGTGGTCACCGCCTCAGCATCTCGCACTCAGGCGACGGCTGCTCTGGGACCCTGTGGGGCGTTGGGATGGGTCAAAGGACGGTGGCCAGCCATGGTGAAGCGATCGGTGATGGGGCAGCGTCGCCCGACTTGCGCCCCGACCCCCGACCTATAACCCATGTGCGCCCCCTCCTGAGCGGGTCGCCCACCCGCCGCGTTCGTTCCAGCAGGCTCGGTTTGTCGTCGTCAGGCACCCGTACTCCACCGGAGAGTCGACCGCTCAGGACAGGTCGCGACGCAGCAATGCCGAGGAGGGCTGCCTACAAAATCTTGACGATCAGCACGACGATCAGAATGACCACGATCAGCGGGAGGGCCAAGAGCCAACCGACGATGCCGAGGACGGGAACGAGAGGCACGCTGACTCCTTTGATGGGTGGTGAGTGATGCGGCTCAGCCTGGGCTGCGCGGCTTGTACCCCCGGTGTCCGCATCCGCAATCCCAGACCCGAAGTAGGGGCGTTCGTTCGGCACCCGGCGTGGGTACGAGGTCGGCCATGAACGTCAAAGCGCAACCTGACGACCACAGCACCGCCCTCACCAGGGCGGTCGGCAACATCACCGGCTGGCTCGGGTCGTTCCCGGCCATCACCATCTCCCTGGCCGCGATCGTGGCCTGGGCCATCGGCGGCCTCTTCGTCAGCGGAGGGTTCAGCAACAACACCTACCAACTGCTGATCAACACCGGCACGACGATCATCACCTTCTTGATGGTCTTCATCATCCAGAACACCCAGAACCGTGAGGGTCGGGCCATGCAGACCAAGCTCGACGCCCAGAGCGAGGTGCTCCGCTGCATCGCCGAGAGACTGAACATCGACGACGACGAGGACCTGCTCACCCGCATCGTCGGGGTCGAAGACGCCCCCGAGCATGTGATCAAGACCAATCAGGACCGGGTGCGCAAGGTGGCGGTCGAGTCCGGCCGCCACGGCCTGGCCCGAGGCCCCGCCACCAACGGGACGGCCAGAGACAGTCGTGGTTGACGAGGTACGAGCGTGAAGGGGTAAGGCTGCTGTGGTCACTGCTTCCAGTGACCACTCAAACACGGAGCCACCATGCATCTGGTTGGACAGGCTGAGACGTGGGACGCGTTCCCGTCGTCCCGTCGCCACGACGACACCATCGACCGCCGCGACGCCAACCGGGCCATCGGCGTCTCCGCGGTCGGCCTGGCCGTGACGGGCACCATCGAGTTGTTGATCGCCCTGTTGAGCGGCTCCGTCGGCCTGCTCGGCGATGCCCTCCACAATCTCTCTGACGTGTCCACCTCGGCGGTGGTCTTCGTCGGTCTGCATGTCTCGAAGCGCCCGGCCGACGCGGGCCACCCCTACGGCTACGAGCGGGCCGAGGACCTGGCGGGACTGGGCGTGGCCATGGTGATCTGGGCGAGCGCCGTGTTCGCCGCCGTGGTCAGCGTCCGCAAGCTCACGACCCACGGGACCACCTCACATCTCGGCGTGGGCATCGCCGCGGCGGTGGCCGGGATCGTCGGGAACCAACTGGTGGCCCGCTACAAGCTCCGGGTCGGACGACGCATCCAGTCGGCCACGCTAGTCGCCGACGCCCAGCACTCGTGGCTCGACGCCATCTCGTCGGCCGGGGCCGTGGCGGGCCTCATCGGAGTGGCCTTCGGTCTGCGGTGGGCCGACGCCGTTGCTGGACTGTTGATCACCGGCTTCATCATCCACGTCGGCTACGAGGTGACGTCCGACCTCGTGGGCCATCTCATGGACGGGGTGGACCCCGAGGTGCTCAGCGCCGCCGAGGAAGCGGCAGGAACGGTACCCGGTGTCGTCCACGCCCACGTCCGCGCCCGCTGGATGGGCCGGTCGCTGCTGGTGGAGGTCGAGGGCTTCGTGGCGCCTCGAACGACAGTCGAAGACGGCGAAGCTATTGGCCGGGCCGTGGAAGCCGCAATCGAGACCTCCGTGCCCGAAGCTCGAGCGGTTCTCTGGACTCCACGCTCAACACCTGCGGGGTAGCCGAACGGCGATGGCACCGGTATGCAGTGGCTGGACTCCGAGCTTGGCTGCTCGACGGAGACGATGCTCAGACTGCACTGGATGATTGAGAGCGAAGGAGGGTGGCGCCCCGGCACTCGACATGGTGGCGGCGAAGATGAAGCACGCCGCTGGAGTGCCCCAGGTTGAACAGTACCCCGACGACGACTTGGCGATGAGGTCGCCCAGGGCGTCAACCAGCCCGATCAGGCCGAAGCCCTGTCCACGGATGTTATCGGGGAGAAGCTCGGCGGCATAGGAACGCGGGCTTCTTTCGCACCTACATTTTCAGGACGAAGTAGATAGATAGATAGGGCCGGCACGTCGACGGCCGCCACCACGTGGGCGCGCTCAAGTGCACGCCGATGTTCCCACACCCTCAATTGCCGCAGCTGCCGAGGCGCCGCCCGAGAGCGGGAGGGCGGGCAGTCGGGATGCACGAGTTCGACCTTGGCGGCGGCTCAGCCGGACGGCGTCGTTACTGGGCGCAGCAGTGGTGCCGAAGGCGGGCGGTTGCCGAGATCGTGCCTGCGGGCGTCGCCCCGATGCAAAGGCGGGGTCGCTCGTGCCGTTATGGCAGCGTGACGTAGGGGGCGAGAAAGTCTCGGGCGAGTGTTGTGTCGAGGCGAAGATCGACGTTCGTCGACTTGCAGTACGTGTCGCCGGTGATGGTCGTGCCGGCGATGATCGACGTCTCGTTGACTCCGGCGCCCAGGAAGTTGGGGCCACCGGAGTCACCGTTGCAGGTGCCGCCGTTCCCGGAGTTCTGGGTCAGGTGCAGGTACGCCGACGTAAGGGAGTTGAACGACCCGACAGCGAAGTTGCGGGCCTGGAGGTGCGTGGTCGTATGGCCGCCCGGGCCGTTGATGAACTCGCTGTCCCCGTAACCGACCGCGGTGAACTTGGTGCCCTGGTTCAGCGTCCCCGCCGCCTTCATCTGGTCGAGCATGCCGGCGGTGGGAAGCCGTGCCGGCGCAATTCCCGTGATCGGCGGGTCGAACACGACTACGGCGATGTCGGGATTGTTGTCACTCTTGCCGTTGGTGCCCGCCTTGAAGTCCGGGTGGGCGTGGAACGCCCCGGTGTAGACCGTGGACGCCTGGGTGTACGTCTCGTCGAACGTCACCCCGACGGTCGGCGTTCCGAGGAACCCGCAGTGGGCCGCGGTCAGGAATACGGTGGGCGAGATGAGCGTTCCCGAGCAGTAGGCGATGGACTTGCCAGCCGGTGCGAAGTAGCCCACGAGAGCCCCGACCTCGGGATGTCGTGTGCCATCCGGCTGCCCATTCGTGATCGCCAGCCCCGACGGGGATCCGACAACCAAGGCGATGCTGGTGAGCGCACACAGGGAGACGAGCTTTCGCATCCGAATTCCTTCCGCCTAGTCCGGGCGCCTCCAGACTACCGCCGAAGGGAAGCAGCCGACGGTCGCAAGGCTCGCCGATCGTGTGACGGACGCGGCGGTCTCGCCGGGGGAACAGAGCGGTCCGGTCTGCGGACACGACCAATTCGACTCTTTCAGCGCAGGTTGGGTCGCCCCAACAGCGCATAACCGGCGAAGTCGGGCACTGGGAGTGCTCGGGAATGCCGAGGCCTTGGCCATTCACGAGTCCGCTCCGCCGAGACCGGGTCAGAACTCGATCGCGGAGGCCGGGCGCATCCTGTTCGAGAGCTACCAGAGCATCCTTCAGCAGGTGGCCCGGCCGGCCGATGATCACCGGGATGGCGCTGCTCATCCGACCGAGACCACCGGCCCGGCCCGACGGGGCGGCGCCGAGCGCCCGCCTGCAGGACGCCGTGGTGGTGGTCGGCCGGAAGGGACGTGCGATCCGCAGCCTCCACGGAGTGTCGCTGGCGGTGGCTGCCGGCCGATTCACGGCCTTGGTCGGTCCGGCAGGATCGGGGAAGTCGACGCTCCTGCGGTGCCTGGCCGGCAACGAGGGCCTGACGTCCGGTCGCGCCCTCGTCGGCGACGTCGACCTGGGCGGCCTGCGCGCCCGTTCCCTCCGCCGGCTCCGTGGCGCACGTGTTGCCCAGCTCTCCGGTGCGTCGACCACCGAGGCGGACTGGTTCGTAGCCATTCCCGGCACCTCAGCCCGGCCCGATGACGGTCCTCCC
>JALYYN010000487.1 GCA_030946525.1 Actinomycetota bacterium
GCTCCCCGTGGGCCCGGGTGAAGAACTCCTGGACCTGGGCCTTCTCGCCGGGACCGAGGGTGTCGGGCTCGGCCCGGAGGTCGTCGACGAAGAAGCGGTAGCCCTTGTCGGTGGGGATGCGGCCGGCACTGGTGTGAGGGTGGGCGAGGAACCCCTCACGTTCGAGCTGGGCCATCTCGTTGCGGACGGTGGCCGGGGAGACGTTGAGGGCGCCGAGGCGCGCCACATGGGCGGAGCCCACGGGCTGGGCGGTGTCGATGTACTCCTTCACGACCGCCCGCAGGATGGCGGCCTTGCGATCGTCAAGCATCTCGGGCATCCGGCATCTCGACCCGATGATACCGGCGGGCCCGGACGTCGAGCGTGCCACGATGAGGGCATGTGGGCCGAGCGCGACGCCGCGGTGGTCTGGCACGGGTTCACCGACATGTCGGCCTACACCGGTCACCACCCCGTGGTGGTCGAGCGGGCCGAGGGTCACGAGCTCATCGACACCGAGGGCCGGCGCTACCTCGACGCCATCTCCTCGCTCTGGGTCAACACCATGGGTCACCGGGTGCCCGAGCTCGACGAGGCCATCCGGGACCAGCTCGACCGCGTCGCCCACTCGACGGCCCTCGGGAACGGCGGCCGGGTGGTCGTCGAGCTGGCCGAGGCCCTCGCCGCTGTCGTGCCCGTGGACCGTCCCCACTTCCTGTTCGCCTCCGACGGGGCCTCGGCGGTCGAGCAGGCGCTCAAGCTGGCCCTGCAGTTCTGGGCCCTGGAGGGCCGGCCCGGCCGCACCCGTTTCCTGGCCTTCGGCGGCGCGTACCACGGGGATACCGTGGGCGCCCTCTCGCTGGGCGACGATGCCGTCGTCGACGGATCCGGCTTCGGCGCCGAGGTGTTCGACCCGCTCCGCTTCCCCGTGCTCCGGGCCCCCGGCTTCGGCGATCCCCGCTGCTTCGCGGTGGCGAGCCGGATGGTGCAGGAACACCCCGGCGAGCTGGCGGCCGTGGTGGTCGAGCCCCTCGTGCAGGGCGCCGCCGGCATGCGGACGGCATCGGCGACGGGCTTCGTCGAGCTGGCGGCCGCCTGCCACGACGCCGACGTCCTGCTGATCTTCGACGAGGTGGCCACCGGCTTCGGCCGCACCGGCACCCTCTTCGCCACCGACCAGTGCGAAGGCGTCCGGCCTGACCTCCTCTGCCTGGGCAAGGGCATCACCGGCGGGTACCTGCCGATGTCGGCGACGGTGGCCGACGGCCGGATCTTCGACGCCTTCGCCGCCGCGGGCCGGGCCTTCCTGCACGGCCACTCCTACGGCGGCAACGCATTGGCCGCCGCCGTCGCCCTCCGCCACCTGCGCCTGATGGAGGAGCGCGACGTGCTGGCCAACGTCCTGGCCCGCTCGGTGCAACTGGCCTCACTGCTCTCCGAGCGGGTGGCCCCGCTCCCCGGCGTGGCCGCCACCCGGGTCAAGGGCCTGATGTGCGGGGTGGACGTGGCCGCCGGCTGCGGCCGGGCGGTGTGCGACGCCGCCGTGGCCGGGGGGGTCCTGCTCCGGCCGATCGGCGACACGGTCATCGTGTTCCCGCCGCTCACGATCACCTCCGGCGAGATCGAGCGGATCGTCGACGTGCTGGCCGGGGCGATCCGTTCGATCCCGGGCTGACGTGACCTGGCCCGGCTGGGTGGCCGCCGAGTCCGCGGCCGTCCGGGAGGCGGGGCGGTGGCGGCGGATCCGGGACCTCGACGAGGGGCTGATCTCCTTCGCCTCCAACGACTACCTCGGGCTGTCGCAACACCCTGCCGTGATCGCTACGGCCCACGCCGCCCTGGACCGGTGGGGGGCGGGGTCGGGCGCAGCCCGCCTCGTCGCCGGGTCGCGCCCGGTGCACTCGGAGCTGGAGGAGGACCTGGCGGCCTGGAAGGGCGAGGAGGCCGCCCTGCTCTTTCCAACCGGTTACGCCGCCAACCTGGGCGTGCTGGCGACCATGGCCCATGCCGGGGCGCACGTTCTGTCCGACGAGCGCAACCACGCCTCGATCGTCGACGGCTGCCGGCTGTCACACGCGGAGGTCTGCGTCTACCGCCACGGCGAGGTCGACCACGTCGAGGAGCTGCTGGCCGGGTGGGGCGGGCCCGCCGTGGTGGTCACCGACACCGTGTTCTCCATGGACGGCGACGTCGCCCCCGTCGGCGCGCTGGCGGCGCGCTGCGCGGCGTGGGGCGCGCTGCTGGTGGTCGACGAGGCCCACGCCGTGCTGGGCCCGGACGCCGACCTGGCCGGGGTCGACCACCTTCGGGTGGGGACGTTGTCGAAGTACCTGGGCTCCCTGGGCGGGTACGTCGCCGGGCCCCGGGCGTCCGTCGACCTGCTGGTCAACCGGGCCCGCCCGTTCATCTTCACCACCGCCTCCACCCCGGCCGACGCCGCCGCCGGCCTCGCCGCCGTGGCGGTCCTCCGCTCGGAGGAGGGAACCGCCCTGGTCGACCGGCTGCGTGCGAACGTCGAGCGGATCGCCCCCGGCCACCCCTCCCCTATCGTGCCGGTCGTGGTCGGTGACGAGCAGGCAGCGCTGGACGCGTCGGCCGCCCTGCTCGATCGCGGGTTGCTCGTGCCCGCCATCCGCCCGCCCACGGTGGCGCCGGGGACGTCCAGGCTGCGGATCTCGCTGTCGGCCACCCACAGCGACGACGACCTGCGGGCTCTGCTCGCCGGGCTGGCGGAGCTGCGCTGTGCGCCCTGAGCGGCTGGTCGCCGTGCTCGGGACCGCCACCGAGGTCGGCAAGACCTGGGTGTCGGCGTCGGTGCTGGCCTACCTGCGCCGGCGCGGCACGACCGTCGCCGCCCGCAAGCCGGTGCAGTCCTTCGGCCCCTGCGACTGGGGCACCGACGCCCACGAACTGGCCGCGGCCACCGGCGAGCAGCCTGAGGAGGTCTGCCCGCCGTCGCGCTGGTACGCCATGGCCATGGCGCCGCCCATGGCCGCCGCCTTCCTCGGCTCGGCCCCGCCCACCCTCGACGACCTGCTCGCCGAGCTGGTGTGGCCCGACCCGGCCGTGCAGGTCGGGTTGGTCGAGACGGTCGGCGGTCCCCGTTCACCCCTGGCCGAGGACGCCGACAGCGCCGGGCTCGCGGCGGCGATCGGCGCCGACCTGTGCGTCCTCGTCGCCCACGCCGGCCTGGGCGCCATCAACGCCGTCCGCCTGTGCGCGCCGGTCGTGCCCGGCCCGCTCGTCGTGTTCCTCAACCACTTCGATGGCGGGGACTTCCACGACCGCAACCGCCGCTGGCTCCAGTCCGACGGCCACGACGTGGTCGTCGACCCGGCCGACATGGCCCGGCGGGTGGCGGGGAACTGACGCCGCCACCGCGCGGGCACCTCACCCCTCGGTGCCGCGTACCTCCGCATAGCGGGCCAGGGCCTCGGCCCGCTCCTGGCCGTGGTCGACGATCGGCGCCGGATAGCCGTTCGGCGGGCCGCCGGGCAGCTTCCACGGCTCGAAGATCTGCGGGGCGGCCACGCCGGCCAGCTCGGGGATCCACCGGCGGATGTAGGCGCCGTCCGGGTCGTGCTCCTTGGCCTGCGTCGTGGGGTTGAACACCCGGAAGTACGGGGCCGGGTCGGTGCCGGTGCCCGCCACCCACTGCCAGCCGTGGCTGTTCGACGCCAGGTCGCCGTCGACCAGGTGCTGGATGAACCAGCGAGCGCCCCGGGTCCAGTCGACGTGCAGGTCCTTGACCAGGAAGCCGGCGACGACGAGCCGGACCCGGTTGTGGACCCACGCCTGGCCCTGGAGCTGGCGCATGCCCGCGTCGACCAGGGGATAGCCGGTCCGACCCGCGGCCCAGGCCTCGAAGCGCCGGTCGGCGGTGGCGCCGGTGTCGAGCCGCATGACGGCCATGGCCGGCTGCAGGGACTCACGGGCGGACTCGGGGCGGTGCCACAGGACGTCGGCGTAGAACTCGCGCCACGCCACCTCGGAGCGCAGCTTCTCGTGCGCCTTCGACCGGCCGAGCCGGTCGAGGATCCGGCGGGGGTGGATGCAGCCGAACTTGAGGTAGGGCGACAGCCGGGTCGTGGCGTCGGCCGCCGGCTGGTCGCGCCGGATGTCGTAGGTCGACGCCGGCCCGGCCAGGAAGTCCTCGAGCCGGGCCACGGCGGCGGCCTCGCCCGCGAGCGGCAGTTCGGCGTCGAGCGGTGGATCCTCGGGAAGGAGGAGGGGATGGGGCCGGAGGCCCTTTACCCACCCGATGTCGTCGGGGACGGGGCAGGGCGGCGCCCAGCCGTGGGCCCGCCAGGCCCGGTAGAACGGGCTGAAGACCCGGAACGGCGTGCCGTCCTGCTTGCGCATCTGCCCCGGGTCGACGGCGTAGGGGGAGCCGATCCCGGTCAACCGACCGCCCTTCTCTTGCAGGGCGCGGGCCACGTCCCGGTCCCGGCGCCGCCCGTAGGGACCGAAGTCGGCGGAGACCAGCACCCTCGTGGCGTCGGCCTCGAACGCCACCTGCGCCACCACGTCGACCGGGTCGCCGGTGCGAACCACCAACTGTCCTCCGAGCGATTCGTCGAGGGCCTGCAGGCAGCGGTAGAGGAACGCTGTACGCGGCGCACCGGCCGGGTCGAGCAGGGCGGGATCGAGCACGAACAGGGCCACCACCGGGCCGGCGTCGGCCGCGGCCACGAGGGCCGGGTGGTCGGCGAGGCGCAGGTCCCGCCGGAACCAGAGGACGGTTGTCATCGTGAAGGTTTGGTCAATCGGGTGCGGTAGAGGGCCGCGGATCGACCAAACCCTGCGCCGGCGGGATCATTCGCGGCTCAATCGTCGAGCTTGAGGGCGGACACGAACGCCTCCTGGGGCACCTCCACCCGCCCGATCGACTTCATCCGCTTCTTCCCTTCCTTCTGCTTGTCGAGCAGCTTGTGCTTGCGGGTGATGTCGCCGCCGTAGCACTTGGCGATGACGTCCTTGCGCATGGCCTTGACCGTCGTGCGGGCGATGATCCGGCTCCCGAGGGCGGCCTGGATGGGCACGTCGTACTGCTGGCGGGGGATCAGCTCCTTGAGCTTCTCGGTCATCTTGCGGCCGTACTCATCCGCCTTGGACCGGTGGAGAATGGCGCTGAAGGCGTCGGCCGGCACGCTGTTGAGGAGGATGTCGACCTTCACCAGGTCGCTGCGCTCGTAGCCCGACAGCTCGTAGTCGAGGCTGGCGTAGCCCTTGGTGCGGCTCTTGAGCTGGTCGAAGAAGTCGATGACCACCTCGGCCAGGGGGATGCGGTAGACGAGCTCGACCCGCTCGGGCGAGAGGTACTCCATCTTCTGCAGCTCGCCCCGGCGGTTCTGGCACAGCTCCATGACCGTGCCCGTGTACGACGTCGGCAGCAGCAGGGTGGCGACGAAGATCGGCTCCTCGATGAAGTCGACCTGGTTGGGCGGCGGCATGTTGGCCGGGTTGTCGACCTCCACCACCTTGCCGTTCGTGAGCTGGGCCAGGTATTCGACCGAGGGGGCGGTGGCGATCAGGGCCAGGTCGAACTCCCGCTCGAGGCGCTCCCGCACGATCTCCATGTGCAGCAGGCCGAGGAACCCGCACCGGAAGCCGAAGCCGAGGACGCCGGAGCTCTCGGGCTGGTAGGTGTACGACGAGTCGTTGAGCCGCAGCTTCTCCAGGGCGTCGCGCAGGGCGGCGAAGTCGTCGCCCTCGACGGGGTAGAGCCCGCAGAACACCATGGGCTTGGGGTCCTGGTAACCGACGAGGGCCTCGGCCGCCTGCCGGCCGGCCAGGGTGACCGTCTCGCCGGAGCGGGCCTCGCCGACGTCCTTGACCCCCGCGACGAGGTACCCGACCTCGCCGGGGCCGAGGTCGGCCACGGGCACCGGCGCCGGCATTCGGGCGCCGATCTCATCCGCGTCGTGGGTGGCGCCGGCCTGCATGAACCGCAGCTTGGAGCCGGTGGTGATGCGGCCGTTCATGACCCGGATGGCGCTGACCACGCCCCGGTACTGGTCGTAGTAGGAGTCGAAGATGAGGGCCTGGAGGGGGGCGTCGGGGTCGCCTGTGGGGGCGGGGATGCGGGCCATCGCCGCGTCAAGCAGCTCGACCACGCCCTCCCCCGTCTTGCCGCTGATGCGCAGGACGGTCGAGGCGTCGATCCCCAGCACCTTCTCGATCTCCGCCGCCACCCGGTCGGGTTCAGCCACGGGCAGATCGATCTTGTTGACCGCGGCGACGATCTCCAGGTCGTGCTCCATGGCCTGGTAGCAGGTGGCGAGCGTCTGGGCCTCGATCCCCTGGGTGGCGTCGACGAGCAGGATGGCCCCCTCGCAGGCGGCGAGCGACCTCGACACCTCGTAGCCGAAGTCCACGTGGCCCGGTGTGTCGATGAGGTGGATGACGTGGTTCTTCCAGTTCAGCCGGACGTTCTGGGCCTTGATGGTGATGCCCCGCTCCCGCTCCAGATCCATGGAGTCGAGGTACTGGGCCCGCATGTCCCGGGCGTCGACCGCGCCGGTCAGCTCGAGGATCCGGTCCGACAATGTGGTCTTGCCGTGGTCGATGTGGCTGATGATGGAGAGGTTGCGGATGCGGGACGGGTCGATCATGGGCCTGTCCATTGTCTCAGGCCGACGGGCCAGGCAATTGTCTCAGGCCGACGGGCCAGGCAATCTGTCTCAGGCCGGGCGTAGCCTGAGGCTCATGTTCAACCCGGCACTCACGGGCTTCGCTGTCGACGACCTCGACTGGCTACGCAACGAACTCAACTTCGCTGCCCACCTGGAGCTCGACCCGTGGGGCAGCCTGATCGTGTCACCGACCACAGACGAGCACGAGATTGCGGCCGCTGCGTTGGCACGACAGTCGATCGCCCAGCTGTCGCATGTCATCTCGGTCAACGGATTCGCCTGGACTGTCCCCGGCGGGACGGGCTATCTGATGAAGCCCGACCTGATCGTCCTTGCTCGAGGCTGGCGCCGGGTCGACGAACTGCATTTCGATCCGGCGCCCCTGCTCGTCATCGAGATCGCCTCGCCGTCCACCCGCCATGTCGACCGGAGCCGGAAACTGGCCGACTACCACCTCGGCGGCGCCGGCCTCTACCTGCTGGTGGACCCTCCGGCCACATTCGAGCTGCACGACTTCGCCGCCGGCCGGGTCACGCAGGCCACCGGAACGATCGACCTGGTGGTCGGGGGCCAGCCGTTGCATCTGTCGCTGCCGCCCGCTTAGAGCGTCGGGTCGGCGCCGCGCTGGGGAAAGACGACCAGATCGGACAGCAGCGACGCTGCGGCCCGGGCCAGATCGCCGCGGTCGACGTCGAGCTCCACGCACAGGTTCTCGCTGCCGGCGGCGCCGTGGGCCCAGGGTGGGCGCAGCTCCAGCGCGAAGCAGGCCCGGACGTGGACACGCAGCGGAGCGCTGCTCCTCGACCGGGCGGTCATGCCGAGGTTCGGCTCGGTGAAGGCCATGTCCACGCTGGAGGGGTCCCGGGCGGCGGCGTGGATCAGCCACGAGACCAGCCGCTTGGCCTCCCAGGTCGTGAGGCACGGGTCGACGACCTCCCAGCTGCCCTCCGGCGCCAGCACCCGCACCGAGACCAGCAGCCAGTTCGAGTCCCAGGGGTCGCGCTCCTCATCTGGGAACTGGTAGCCGACGACGCCGACCTCGAGCTCGTTGCCCTCCCTCCCCACCAGCAGCACGGCGCCAGTCTGCCCCGGGCCGAGGGAGCCTCCGCCCCCGGCTGATAACCTGACGAGCGGCATGGCCAACATCAAGAGTCAAATCAAGCGCAACCGGACCAACGAGCTCGCCCGCCTCCGCAACAAGGCGGCCCGCTCGGAGATCAAGACCCGCGTCAAGGCGGCGGTGGTCACTGCGCCGGCCGGGGGCGAGGAGTCGGTCGAGGCGCTGCGCATCGCACTCAAGCGGATCGACAAGGCCGCAGCCAAGGGGATCATCCACAAGAACCAGGCCGCCAACCGCAAGTCACGGCTGATGCGGCGCCTGGCCAAGCTCACTGCTGCGTAGGTCCGCCCGACGCACGGGGCCTACCGGGCCTGCCTCGGTCGGCCCGTCCGCACCAGCCCGCTGAGGCGGGCGACCAGTACCTCCAGCACCACCTCACCCGGCCAGTCGACCGCGCCCTTGAGGGCCAGATCGGCCTCGGCCAGCAGGTGGATGGCCCGGGCGACGGGCGCGTGGCCCAGCTTGCGCGTCTGGACCAGGGCCTTCTTGGCCGGGTAGGTCGAGCCGCCCGACATCCCGAGCAGGGCGGCGGCCGCCGCCTCGTCGGGCACATCGGCCCCGTCGAGGCGCAGCATCCGGCCGAAATGGGTGTGCAGGGTGGCCATGATGACCAGTGGGTGACGGCCACCGGGGCCGGTGAGGCGGCGGAGGGCCTCGATGGCCACTGCGGTGTCCCCGCGGTCGATGGCGTCGGTCAGCTCCCACGGCGCCACCGAGCCGGCGGCGCCGAGGAACGGAGCGAGCTCGTCGGGCCCGATGCGGGCGCCCTGCCCGTAGGCGGCGGCGAGCATGTCGAGCAGCGAGCGCAGGCGGTCGACATTCTCGCCCAGGTGCTCACCGACCATCGAGGCGGCCCGGCCGTCGAGGCGGACGGGACCCTCCTTCAGCCGGTTGGCCAGCCAGGTCGAGCGGCCCTTGCCCCCGGGCACGCCGGCCTCGACCACGTGGCCGGCCTTGCGGACGGCGTCGACGAGGGGCCGGGGCACCGTGCCGCCCCCGGCCACCAGTACGAGCGAGGTTGTGGGCAGGGGATCCGTGAGATAGGCGACAAGCGGCGCGACGTCATGGGTGGAGAAACGGCCGATGTCGCGGGCGACGATCACCCGCCGGTCGCCGAAGAACGGCGGAGTCTGGGCCGCGTCGACCAGCGCGGCCACGGTGTACTCCTCGCCGCTCAGCTCCTCGGCCATGACCCCGCCATCGCCCGTTCCCGCCAGCTCCGCCACCACCGCCTTCACCGCATCGGCCAGCAGGGCGGGCTGGTCGCCACGCACCAGGTACGCCGGCAGCGCGGTCATTGCGCCTCCCACACCGCGGCGAGGACGTCGCAGATCCGCAGCGCACCCCGGATGTCGGCGGTGCGGACGATCCGGGCCCCCCGGACGACCGCGACGGCCGTCGCCGCCGCCGGGCACGGCGCGCCGGTCACGTCGACCAGCACCGGGTAGCGGCCGCCCGGCGTCCCGCCGTCGACCACGATGCGGTCGGACGACATCCCGGCCGCTTCGGCGGCGCCGGTGCCATCGGCGCCGCCGGCGACCAGAACCGCCGCCCCCGCCGCCCCGCACGACCGGTAGGTCGCCGGCGAGATGCCGGCCCCGAGCCGGACGAGGGAAGCCCCGGCGGCGAGGGCCGCGGCCACGCCGGCCTCACCGGCGGGGGCGACGCACGTCGGGACGCCGGGGTCGGTCCCCGCCCCCAGGGTCTCGACCTCCACGATGTCGGCCCCCTCCTCCACGGCGTGGGCGACGGATCCGGCGCGGTCGACCGTCCCCATCACCAGGGCACGGGTGGTGAGGTCGTAGGGCCGGGACCCGAGGGTGAGCCGCATCCGGTCGGTGACGCTACCGGGGAGGCGCCCGGGCCGAGCCCACACGGACGTCGAGGCGCGCTCCGCCGTCGCCCACGGCGATGGCCAGGTGCCCGACGGTGACCTCCGTCCCGACCGGCGGGACGACAGCGGGGACCGGGAGGCGGTGCCCCGACGGGGCGAGCACGAGCCGCGGTGGGAACCGGTGGAGCACGGCCGACACGTTGGAGGCCGCCGCCGAGCCGGGCCGGAGCACGACCAGCACGTCGACACGCCGGACGTCGGCGTCGTGCATCGCCGAGAGAAAGGCCCCCGGTGAGGCCTTGAGATCGTCGACCACCAGCACCGTGGCGCCGCCACCCCGCCAGAGCCGGGCTCCCGGGACGAGCGTCCGCCCATCGACCGCCGCGGGGCGCAGGACGGCGAACGCCGGCGCGAGGGCCACGGCCGCACTCGCCACGCCCGCGCCGACCATGCCCGGCCGCCACCCCCGTCGCCGCGCCGCTGCGCCCCCGACCAGGGCCACGACCAGCGCAACCACATGAACCGGCCGGAGCTGTCCGAGGGGCACCGACGCGCCCCACCGGGCCACGGCGGCGACCCAGGCGATCATCGCCTCCGTGGGCAGGTGCACGATTCGGGCGACCGGCCCGCCGATCCACCCCGCCGGCAGCCCGGCCGCCATGCCCCACATCATCAGCGGCCCGGCGACCGGGACGGCCAGCAGGTTGGCGGGGAGGGCGGACACGGGCAGGCCCCCGAACACGGGTACGAGCACGGGCATGACCCCGATCTGGGCGGCCAGCGTCACACCGAGGGCGGTGGCGAGGGGCCTCGGGCCGGGCAGCCGGGCGGCGATGCGGGTGGCCAGCAGGGCGATGCCGGCGCAGGCGCCTACGGACAGCAGGAAGCCGACCGAGCGCACCAGCATCGGGTCGACCAGCACCAGTCCGGTGACGGCCAGGGCCAGCACCCGCAGCGTGCTGACCGGCCGGCCCATGGCGGCGGAGAGGAGGGTGAGGGCGGCCATGGCCTCGGCCCGGAGCACCGACGGCTCCCACCGGGTGAGGATGCCGAACAGCACCAGCACCGCCAGCCCTCCGACCAGCCGCCCACCCATGCGCAGGCGGTTGAGGAACGGGGCCAGGAGGGCCAGGACGAACGCCACGTTCTCGCCGGACAATGTCCAGCTAGCATATGGGTCCGTCCTAGGCACAGTTCGGCATTCACCCTGCCCGCAGCGCTACGGCGGCCGGTCTACTCCCCTGCTCGTACCTGCCGGCCACTGCCGAGGTTCAGCGGGTTCACGGATACGGGCCAGTTCGTTATCTGCGACTCGCACAAGTGGCTTCACGTGTTGGGCGCCTACGAGGGTGGGCACGAGTGACGTGGGTGCCGATCCGCAATCGGGCGAACGGACCCGCAACCGGATCGACGACAGACGCGGGACGTACCGACGCCTCGGCGTTTGCGCTCCGAGGCGTCGGGGCCGGGGAGCTGATCTCGACCCATTTGGTCGCGCTGCACCACGCCGGCGCGCACGGCTGGGCGACCTGTTCGGGGTCGTCCGCTCGACTGTCTACCGGACCATCGAGCGCGACGCCGGACGTTAGGTGGCCACGTCGTCGACCTTCCATGGTGGGGCCGTGGGGCATACCCTTGAGATGTGCCCTCAGAGCCAGCCCACGCCGGCGAGCAGCTCTGCTCGATGCGCGAGCGGGCCGGCATGACCGTCGAGGAGGTGGCGACCAGGGCGGGGG
>JALYYN010000500.1 GCA_030946525.1 Actinomycetota bacterium
GCGGTGACGGGGACGTCACGACGACGGGCCTGACGGACGAAGGCCACGAAGCCGGCGCCGAACAGGGCCAGGCCGAGGGCGCCGAGGCCGACGGTCAGGGCGATGATGCCGGAGGACGACGGCGAGGAAGCCACCGTGCTACCGGCGGAGGAGACCGCGGGGGTGACAACGGACTGGCCGTTGGCGCCCAGGATCTGGAAGCTGGCACGGGCCGGGGTGCCGTAGGCGTCAACGCCCTTGGCGTCCTTCTGGGTGGCCACGATCACGTAGTAGCCGGGCTGGCCCTCGGGGATGGCGAAGGTCGCCGAGATGTTGCCGGCCTTGTCGGGCATGACGCTGGCGAGCTGGGTGCCCTCGGTGCCGTTCCAGTGCAGGACGACAGCGTCGGACGAGGCGACATCCTTGGCGTTCACCCGGAACGACGAGCCCGTGACGGTGACCGAGTCGCCTGCCTTGCCCGCGGTGCTGGACAGGTTCAGCGTGGCCAGATTGGTGCATGCGAAGGCCGCAGCACCGGCGATCACGGATGCGGCCGCAGCCGCCCCGAAAACCGTTGTTACCTTCTTGCGGAGGTTCATGTCTGGATTGCCCACCTTTTCTTGTCGGGGCACGGAGCGCGCCGAGGCGTTACTGCAGGGTCTCATTCTCCCAGCCCATGGCAAAACATTCAATAAGCAACGAACGGCTCTGCACGATCAGCATCTAGGTGTTCGACGCGTAGACCGGAATCGCATCGTTTACCACCAGCCGGATTGCCGTTCCGACCGGTAGATGTGAGATGCACCTATTGAGCGAAGCGCGGGGAGCAATAGAATGCACAATCGTCAGGACGGGGGGTCTCGTGGTTTGTGGTTTGCCTCGTCGCAGCACGCAGCAGAACACCGCGCCATCGTCCACGGTGGTCACCATCAGCCAAGGAGGCAGCACACAGTGAAGGTACGCAGGTTGGCAATGGGCAGTGTCGGGGCCGCAGCAGCGGGCGTCCTGTTCGCGGCGGCGGCGTGGGCGTGCGTGTCGGGCCCGGTCGTGAACCTCTCGACCATCTCGGCCAAGCCGGGCCAGGAGGTGGGCCTCACCGGCACCGGCTTCCGCAACACCACCGACCAGGTTCTAGTGCGGTTCAACGCCCTCGACGGCCCGGTGCTGACCACCGGGACCGTTCCCAGCAGCGGGAACGTCGACCTCAAGTTCACGGTTCCCCAAGCGACGGTTCCTGGCAACTACGTGGTGATCGTCACCCAGACCACCGCCGACGGGAAGCTCAGCCTCTCGCCCGTGCGGGCCGTGCTGAGCGTCACCGGTGACGCCGGTGCCCAGCCCGTGGTCGGCGCCACCGCCGCCAGCACCGACACCTCGGTCCGGGCCACCAGCCTCGCCCGCGACAACCAGTCGATCAGCACCGGCTCCCTGGCTCTGGTGGCCCTGGGCGTCGGCGGTGTGGGCATGTTCATCGCCGGCATGGCGGCACTCTTCGCCGGCCGTCGGGGCTCCTCGCCCGAAACGGCACGCGCCCGCAGCTGAGCAAGACCGCACCGATGCCGGCGCGAGCCGACTAGCACGACCGGAGTGGCCCCATCGCCGAGCGAGGGGGCCACTCCAACGTTCAGTGCCTGCGTTCCGATCACTGCCATCAGGCCCGTCGTCGGCTCCTTCGGAACCGACCGCCCTTCCCCACGAAGAACAGGGAGAACCACGCAATGTTGAAGCATTCCCGTCGCCGCCTGGCGCTGGCGGCCGTGGCCTTCGTGGCCCTGGCCCAGGGCGCAGCCGGGGCGGCCACGAACCCCGTCGGGCTGACCCAGCCCGTCCAGGCCACCAAAGCCGACACCGATCCCCTCCGTACCTATTCCGGCCCCTTCATGGCCGTCGACCCGTCCAACACCGACCACGTGGTCGCGTCCTTCGTCGACATGCGCACCCGCCGGTGCGGGCTCATGCGCTCGACCGACGCCGGCCAGACCTGGCGCAAGCTCGACGCCTCGCCGGCCAACGGCTCCTACCCGTCGTGCCTGAGCAACAACAGCAACATCTTCCAGGGGCCGCTGGCCTTCGGCCGCAACGGCACCCTGTACTACGGGCTGGCCGGTTGGGACGTCCAGGACCGGTCCCCGGGGTCCGGCGGCAACGTCAGCATCCAGC
>JALYYN010000507.1 GCA_030946525.1 Actinomycetota bacterium
GCTACGCAGGCTCCCGCTCGGGCGCAGCCAGCTTGGACCGCAGCTGGATCACCGCCTTGGTGTGGATCTGGCACACCCGGCTCTCGGTGATGCCGAGGATGCCGCCGATCTCGCCCAGGGTCAGGCCCTCGTAGTAGTAGAGGGTGAGGACGATCTTCTCGCGCTCGGGCAGCCGGTTGAGGGCCTGGGCGAGGATCTCCTTGGTCTCCTCGATCTCGAAGGCGCCCACCGGACCCAGCCCGGGGTCGGCGATGGTGTCGCCCAGGGTGACCGACTCGCTGCGATCGGCACCCACCGACAGGGTCTCCTCCAGGGCGACCAGGCCGAAGAAGGAGATCTGGGTGAAGACGTTCTGCAGATCCTCCTCGGTGGTGTTCAGCTCCTCGGCCACCTCGGCGTCGCTGGGCGTCCGCAGCAGCTCGTGCTCGAGCTTGGTGTAGGCCTTCTCGACGGCCCGCGCCTTGGCCCGCAGCGATCGGGGCACCCAGTCGATCGAGCGCAGCTCGTCGATGATCGAGCCCCGGATGCGGGACATGGCGTAGGTCTCGAACTTGTTGCCCCGGGCCGGCTCGAACTTGTTGATGGCGTCGATGAGGCCGAACATCCCGTAGCTGACCAGGTCGGCCTGCTCGATGTTGTTGGGCAGGCCGGCGGACAGCCGCCCGGCCACATACTTCACGAGGGCCGAGTAGTGGACGACGAGCCGGTTGCGGGCGTCCATCGACCCGGTGCTCTTGAAGTCCTCCCAGAGCCTGGTGATGGCGGCCGGTTCGGGTTCCACACGCGTCCCTATGCTCGGGGATGGGTTGCTTCGTACACCGTACGCAGCCGTTCCTTGCTGACGTGAGTGTACAACTGGGTGGTTGCCAGGTCCTCGTGGCCCAGCCGCTCCTGCACCGCCCGGCGGTCCAGGACGCGCCGGACGTCGCGCCGCGTGGGCCGGCGGCCCCGCCGGTTGAGGAACAGTGCGTCGTCCGGTGACCCGTCCACGGCCAGGAACGGGCGACCCTCGCGCATCCCCGCGCCGACGGCCCGGACCGACGCCTCGCTCATGGGCAGCATCCGCTGCTCGGCGCCCTTTCCCCGCGCCAGGAGCCGGCGGTGGGGGAGGTCGACCTCGGCGGGCCGCAGGCCGCACTGCTCCCCGACCCGCAGGCCGCTGCCGTAGAGCAGCTCGACCACCGGGGCGTCGCGGCCGGCCACCGGGTCGTTGTTCGGCCCCGGCGCCAGGAGGACGTCGAGCTCGTCCGCCTTGCGCACCCGAGGCAGACAGCTGTCCCCCGCGGTGCCGTCAGGCGTCGCGCCGGATCGACGGGAACCGTCCCCGTCCGGCACAGCCAGGCGAGGTAGCGGCGCAGCGCCCCCGCCTTGCGGGCGATCGAGCGCCGGGCCAGCCGCGGGGTGGCCAGATGGGCGAGGTAGCGCCGGAGCGTGAGGCGGTCGACGGCGGCGGGCCCGTCCAGACCGGCCCGGTCGGCCCAGGTCACGAAGCCGGCCACGTCGCGCCCGTAGGCGGCGACGGTGTTCGCCGAGCGCGACGCCAGTGAGCGCAGGTAGGCCCCCTGCTCCCCACCCATTGACCCAGAGTACCGACCCGCTCACCGGATGTGAGGGTCCCGGCCGCCGACGCGCTCCCACCAGCCGGCCCGATCCACCACCCAACCGTCGCTCTGGAGCCCGGCCAGGGCCACGCTGACCTGCCCGGGGCCGCGCCCGGTGCGGGCGCACAGGTCGTCGAAGGTCGCCGGCTCCCATCCCATGGCCTCGAGCACTCCGGTCGCCTCCGGCCCTGGCTCGGGGCGCCCCTCGACCCCGGCCGGGGTGAGCCTCCCGGCGCTCGACAGGCCCAGGGCGACGAGGACGTCGAGGGCGTCGCGGACCGGGGCACACCCGTCAGCCAGCAGGCTGTTGGGGTAGGCGGACACCGGGCTGCGCACCGATCCGGGCACCGCCATGACCTGGCGGTCGCGCCCCTCGGCCGCCTCGACGGTGTGGCGGGAGCCGCCCTTCTCGGTCGACTCCACCACCACGACGACCTCGGCCAGGGCGGCGATGATCCGGTTGCGGGCCGGGAACCGCCACGGCTCGGGCCGGGCGCCCAGCGGGGCTTCGCTCAGCAGGAGGCCCGATGCCGCGACCTGCCGCCAGAGCGGGCCGTGGGCGGCCGGGTACACGACATCCAGGCCGCTGCCCACGACGGCCACCGGGGGCGCCCCGCCGACCGAGAGGGCCCCGGAGTGGGCGGCGCCGTCGATACCGAGGGCCAGGCCGGAAACGACCCGTACCCCCGCCTGCGCCAGGTCTCGACCGAGCTCGTAGGCGACCTCGCGCCCGTAGCGACTGCACCGCCGGGCCCCGACGATGGCGACCCGGCGGCCGTCCAGCGCCGACGGTCGGCCGCGGCAGAACAGGAGGGCCGGCGGGTCGGGGTCGGACTGCAGCTCCGGAGGGAAGCCAGGCCCGCCCGGCAACGCAACAGCGACACCGGTCCGCCCGTACCGGTCCCACAGGTCGGCGACATTGACCCGCCGGGCCGCCCCCCGCCACAGGCGGGCAAGACCCGAGGGATCGGGCCGGCACGCCTCGGCCATTTCGGCCACCGAGCACGCCGACCCCGCCGCCACCCGGGCCCACGCCTCCTCCGGGTGCCACGCCGCCAGCACGGCACGCAGCCGGGCCGGCCCCATGGCGGGGAGCCCCGCCAGGGCCGACGCCCACGCCTCGGGCGGTAGCCCGCCGTCGACCGCCGCGCCGACCGCCGCGCCCGTCATGCCGCCGCCTGCACGGGAACGAGCTCGGCCCGCAGGCTCAAGGCCAGGCAGACGTGGTCCTCGGCGACGGGTCCGGGCTCGCCGGCCAGGTCGGCCACGGTGCGGGCCACTCTGCGGATCCGGTGCAGGCCGCGGGCGCTGAGCAGCCCGGACCGCAGCCGGTGCTCGAGGAGGCGCCCCGCCGCCTGGGTCAGCGGCGCCAGTTCGTCGAGCGACGGACCCGGCAGGTCGGCGTTGCAGCGCACGCCCCGGGCGAGGGCCTGCTCCCGGGCCACGGCGACCCGTGCGGCCACCGGCGCGCTGGCCTCCCCCGGTGGCCCGCCGAGGACCGCGCCAGCGTCGGGCCGGCTGACCACCACCCGCAGGTCGAACCGGTCGAGGAGCGGGCCGGACAGCCGGCGGTTGTAGCGGCTCCGGGCCGCAGGGGGGCACCGGCAGGCGCCGTCGGGCCCCGCTTCTCCGCACGGGCACGGGTTGGTGGCGCCGACGAGAAGGAAGCGCGCCGGGTAGGCCACGCTGGCCCGCGCCCGGCACACCCGCACCAGGCCCTCCTCCAGCGGCTGGCGCAGCGCGTCGAGGACGGCGGCGGGGAACTCGGACATCTCGTCGAGGAACAGCACGCCCCCGTGGGACAGGGAGATCTCGCCGGGGCGCATGTACCCGGACCCGCCGCCGATCAGGGCGACGGCCGACGCCCCGTGGTGCGGCGCCCGGAACGGCGGCCGTACCACCAGCCCCCCGGCGGGGAGGGTCGCGCCCGCCGCCGAGTGGATGCGGGTGGCGGTGAGGGCGTCGTCGCCCTCCAGCGGCGGCAGCAGGCCGGGCAGTCGGCGGGCCAGCATGGTCTTGCCCGCCCCGGGTGGGCCGGACAGCAGCAGGTGGTGGCCGCCGGCCGCGCTCACCTCGACCGCCATCCGGCCGACCGCCTGCCCCCGGACGTCGGCCAGATCGGGCTCCGGCGGCGGCGGCTCGGGGCAGGGGGGCGGCGGCGGGTGGGGCCAGGAGCGAAAACCCCGCAAGGCGTCGGCCAGGTCCCGCAGGCACGCCGCGGTGCAGACATCGTGGCGCCCGAGCACTGAGGCCTCCGCCACGCACGCCGGAGGCACGACGACCCGACGCTGCCGAATGGCATCGACCATCGGCAGGACGCCGGGCACGGCACGGATTGACCCATCGAGTC
>JALYYN010000508.1 GCA_030946525.1 Actinomycetota bacterium
ACTCGAAGACACGGAAGCTGACCTTGCCCGCCACACCGAGACCGAAGCTGACGTAGCCTTCGAAGTCCCCGGCCAGGGCCACCTCCTTGACGGTCGTGAGCCCGGGGTCGAAGCGCTTCCCCTGGGGAAAGCTCAGGGCTCCGCCGTCATCGTGAGCCTCGGCTACCGAGAACACGGCCTTCAGGAATGCCTCACCGTTCAGCGGCACCGGCGCACCTGAGCCGTCCTGGGTCACCCCGGCGACGTACTGTACGGACTCGGACCCGGGGAGGGGCCCCGAGAAGTCGAACACGATCCGGTCGTAGCCCTCCTGGCGACCGGTGCGGACCCCGGTGAGCCTGGTCGCGGGTGGCACCTTCTGTACCCGCTCGGCCGTGTACGGCTGGACGCCAGCAGGGACGCCCAGCGACGGAGCGGTCGAGGTGGTGACGCCGCTTGCCGGCGTGGTCGTCGCGCTCGTCGCCGACCCGGGGAGGAGTGTCGTCGGGCCCGCTGACTTCGTCGTCGATGGCGTAGAAGTGGCGACGGCCCCACCCTGGCCCGATCCTCCGCCGCATGCCACCAGCGCCAGGGCTGACGTCAGCAGCACCACGCCGTTCCGTCCAATGCTCGTTCGCACACTGATCGACCCCCCGATCGGGTTCGCCACCGAGGCTAATAGGCGCCGCCGTCGATCCGCGGTGTCGTCCGCTTCCGGCGGCTCGCCCACATCGGTCACCGCGGCCGAGCCCGCAAGGGATGACTGTCAGGGCTCGCAACGACGTAGTCTGCACCGTCGCCTGCCGCCCACTACGTCAGGCGCGTGAGCGGGACCGCGCGGTCGTGACTCGTCTCCTTGCGGTGTGGTGCGGCGCGGCGCTGCATCGGGCCGCTACGGCGCGACAGCGTGGCCGCGGTGTTGATGATGGCGGTGTGAGAGAACGCCTGCGGGAAGTTGCCCAGCAGCCGCTTGGTGGCCGGGTCGTACTCCTCGGAGAGCAGCCCGACATCGTTGCGCAGGCCGAGCAGCCGCTCGAAGATCGATTGCGCCTCATCGTTGCGGCCCATCAGCGCGAGCGCGTCCGCCAGCCAGAACGTGCACAGCAGGAATGCCCCCTCCCCGCCCGGCAGCCCGTCGACCCGTTCGCCGCTGTGGTAGCGCAGCACGAACCCGTCGACAAGCAGCTCCCGCTCGATCGCGTCGACTGTCGCGACCACACGGGTATCGCTGGCCGGCAAGAACCCGACGATCGGCACCAGCAGCAAACTGGCATCGAGATCCGACGAGCCATAGGTCTGCACGAACACACCCCGATTGTCCACCCCCCGGTCCAAGACGTCACTGTGGATGTCGTCGCGCAACGCCCGCCACCGATCGATCGGCCCGTCGAGATCGAACCGCTCCGCTGTGGCGACGATGCGATCCGCCGCGACCCACGCCATCACTTTCGAATGAGTGAAGTCGCGGCGCGGGCCCCGCACCTCCCAGATCCCCTCATCCGGCTCCTGCCACGCACCCTCGAGGAACTCCAGCAGCACCCGCTGCAACTGCCATGCGTTGTCATCGAACTCCAGGCCGGCCAGCGAACCCTGGTGTAGCGCATCGACGACTTCCCCGTACACGTCGAGCTGGAACTGCCCGGCCGCCGCGTTACCCACCCGCACAGGTGCCGAACCGCCGTAGCCCGGCAGCCACGGCAGCTCCCGTTCGGCCAGCTGACGCTCGCCGGCGAGGCCGTACATGATCTGCAGATCGGCCGGGTCGCCGGCCACCGCCCGCAGCAACCAGTCACGCCACGCGACCGCCTCGGTCGTGTGCCCCGCGTCCATCAGCGCCATCAATGTGAATGTGGCGTCCCGCAACCAGCAGTACCGGTAGTCCCAGTTCCGCACCCCGCCCAACGCCTCGGGCAACGACGTCGTCGGCGCCGCGCACACCCCACCGGTGCCCGCGTGGGTCAGACCCTTCAGCACCGTCAAGGACCGGCGCACCTCGGGCGCCCAGCCACCTTCGTAGGTCGTCGCGTCCGACCAGCCCTGCCACCAACGCTGTGCCGCGTCGATCGAAGCGGTCGCATCGACCGGCTCATGGCACCACGTGTGCGACGCGAACCACGTCAGCACGAACGGCACCCGCTCACCGGCCGCCACCGAGAACTCGGCGACGCTGCAGCGCTCGTTGCCCTCGCCCTCGCCGTGCAGCTCGACAGGCGTGACCAGCCGGAGCGCATCTGGACCGGCCATCGCGACCCATCTGCCCTCGATGGTGCGCACCCACGGGACCACTGACCCGTACCCGAAGCGCACGATCAGCTCGGTGCGCATCGCCACGCGGCCCCGGCGGCCGTCGACCAAGCGCACCACATTGAGCTGCTCGTCACGCGGGGGCATGCAATCGATCACCGCAACCTCGCCGCCGTCACACTCGAACACCGTCTCCAACACCAGCGAGTCGCCCAGGTACCGGCGCGTGACCCGGCGAGCGCCGGCGGCCGGTGCGAGGAGCCACCTCCCGTGTCGAGGCTCACCCAGCAACGCCGTGAAGCATGCCGCCGAGTCAAACCGCGGGAACGTCAACCAGTCGATCGACCCGTCCACTCCCACCAGTGCCGCCGACTCCATGTCCGACAGGAGCGCGTAGTCCTCGATCCGCGCCGCCATCAGCCGCTCACCACTGAGGTGCTCGCCAATGCACAATCGGCCAAGTGGGTGCGAGACCGGCAGCCGGCCCTGTGACGTCGCTAGCAGCAGGGTGGCTCTGGTACGGCGTGTGCGTCAAGGTGGCCCCTCGTGTTCAGCCAGCGACTTGGCCGTCGCGGCTCGCCGATCGTACCTGTGGCGAATGCTTCTCGGCGGCCGACACACGGCGGGGAGAGTTCCCCCCGCGTCAGTACAACAGCGCCGGCCGGACACGGCCGATAAGGTCGTCTCCTCGCAGATAGCGCCTCAGGTTCTCGCTGAACAGGGCGACGATGCGCTCGTTCTCGTGGACGGACAAGGCGGCCGTGTGCGGGCTCATCACCACGTTGGGAAGGCGCCAGAGCGGACTGTCGGGCGGTAGGGGCTCGGTCGAATAGACATCCAGGGCGGCTCCGGCCAGACGGCCGCCTTCGAGCGCATCGACCAGCGCCTGCTCGTCGACGACACCGCCCCGACCCACGTTGACGAGGACGGCATCGGTACGCATACGGCCGATCGCCTCGGCGTCGATGAGGCCTCGGGTCTCCTCGGTCAGGGGCAGGGTGACGACGACGGCGTCGGCCGTGGGAAGGAGATCACCGAGCAGCCGCGAGGGGCGGACCTCGTCCACGTTTGCGACATCGGACCGCCCGGTTCGGGTGACGGCGGTGACGCGCATACCGAACGCCGTGGCCAGCCTCGCCACCTCGGTGCCGATCGACCCGAGACCGACGATGAGAAGGCCGCGACCGGCCAGCTCAACCATCGGGTAATGATCGAAGCGTCGCGCCCGGGCGTCGTCCAACAGGCGAGGCAGGCCCTTGGTGAACGCCAGCAGTCCGAACATGGCGAACTCGGCCAGCGGCACGGCATGGACCCCGCTGGCCCTCGTGATGAGCACACGGGCGAGCTCCTCGTCGCTCAGCCCTGCCGCACGGACCTGCTCTCCGGCCCCGCCGGCAGTCGCCTGGACCCAGCGCAAGGTGGTGCTCGTACGTAGGGCCTCGGCCAAGCCTTCCCCCGTGTCCCCGGGCAGACCGAAAAGCACCTCGGCCCGGCTGAGCATGGCCTGCCAACGGCGTTCCTGCTCATCGGTGCGGTGAAAGCCGTCGATTCCGCGGTGGTCGCAGGCAAAGCGCGGCGGAGCCAGCAGGTCGGGTTGAAAGAGGACCTCGAGTCGATCGTCGACCGCCCCGATCGACACCGCCAGGTCGGCGTCGATCGGCGTGGCGACGACGACGACCACCCGGCGGCCGCTCACATCGTCATCTCCTGCAGCTGGCTGCTGGCCGCGGCAGCCTGGGCGGTGGTGCCATGAACCCTCCTCAACTCCGGCTCGGACCCCTCGGGGCCTGCGGTCGTAGCCCGTGCTCGCAGTCCGCCCCTACCCGGCGAGCGCCCTGGCCATGCTTCGCCCTTTCACGAGTCCTGCCCCTCGGACGAGGGGTCGGTCCCGACGCGCCAGACTGTGCGGTGGAGATCCCGAGTTGTGGGTGATCAGGTGCCCCGACGCCAACGGATTCGAGGACCAATGCCACGATCGACACGTGCCTCGGTGATCGTCACCGCCGGCCTCGCGGTGTTGTTGGGTGCCTGCACGTCGGGCGCCGCGAGATCGCCGGCCTCGTCTCCGGCGACCGCGACAGGCGCGGCGCCCCAGCCGAGCACCGGGTTCTCGGCCATCCCCGACATCGTCCGTCAGGTCGAGCCGTCGGTCGTCACCATCCTGACCGACAAAGGCCTGGGGAGCGGCATCATCTGGTCCGCCGACGGCACCATCGTCACCGATGACCACGTGATCGCAGGCGCCAACAGCGTCGAGGTGGCATTCGCCGATGGTCGGCGCTCCCCCGGCCGGGTGGTGGCCACCGACCCCATCACCGACATCGCCCTGGTCAAGACCGATCGCAGCGGGTTGCCCGCGGCCACGTTCAGAAAGGATCTGCCGACGGTGGGCGAGCTGGCCGTCGCCCTGGGAAGCCCGCTCGGGTTCGAGAACACGGTGACGGCCGGGATCGTCTCGGGGCTCCAGCGTTCCGTCCCCGGCTCAGCCGTCCAGACGCAATCGCTCGTCGACCTGATCCAGACCGATGCGGCAATCTCGCCCGGCAACTCCGGCGGCGCCGTGGTCGACGCTCGCGGCGCGGTGATAGGGATGAGCGAGGCCTACATCCCACCTTCGGCCGGGGCCGTGTCGATCGGGTTCGCCACGCCGGCACCGACGGTCAGCGACATCGTGGGTCAACTGCTCGCTTCGGGTCGGGCAAAGCACGCCTACTTCGGCATTCAACCCACGCAGGTCACCCCCCAGATCGCCCGGGACCTCGGGCTCGGTCAGATGACCGGCGTGGCCGTCCTCGACGTGGTCG
>JALYYN010000554.1 GCA_030946525.1 Actinomycetota bacterium
CACCCTCTCCGAGGACAGCTCCGACCGGATGATCGAGCAGGTGCGGGCCGGCGTCGTCGACCTCGCCCTCGTGGGCTGCGCCGCCGCTCCCCCGGCGGACCTGGGCTCCATCTCGATCGTCAGCGAAGGCCTGATCGCTCTCTTCCCGACCGATCACGCCCTCTCGCGGATGAAGAAGGTGTCGCTGGCCGACGTCGTGGCCCATCCGCTCGTCTGCCTTCCTCCCGGCACCGGCATCCGCGCCGTGCTCGATCGGGCCTGCGAGGCACGGGGCCTGCGACCGACCGTGGCGCTGCAGGCCAGCGCCCCCGATGCGGTGGCGGACCTGGCCCGCCGCGGCCTCGGCGTGGCCATCCTCAGCCAGTCGATGGCGGCGCAGCATGACCCCGGCCTCACCAGCGCAGAAGTTGCCGACGTGGACATCCCCTCCGTGCTGGCCCTCATCTGGCCCCGTACGTCCGGCCGGGCGATGCAGGAGCTCGTCCGCCACTGCGAGGCGTCGTTCGGCCGGCCCGCAACGGGCGGGACCGCCTGGTCGGCGGCCACGACGGCTCGTTCCGCCGTGGCGTGGATCGGCTCTCCGCCGGTGGCCGGGATCTGATCTACCACCTCACCGCCGAGGGCGCCCGCGCCCTCGCCGATCTCGGTGTCGACGCCACGCGGACGCCTCTGGCCGCGGGGACGGGCATCCGCCATTGCGTCGACTGGAGCGAGCAGCGCCACCATCTGGCGGGACGGGTCGGCGCCGCGCTGGCCGACCGGCTCTTCGAGCTGGGCTGGCTGGAACGTGGACCGGTCCGCCGGACGGTGGTGCTGACGGCCACGGGCCGCGCCGGCCTCGACGCCCACTTCGGCATCACCGGCCTCTCCTGAGACCGGGGAGGTGCGCCCTCAGCGGCGGTCCATGGAGAACTCGAGCACCTGGGTGAGGCGGATGTTGTTGCCGGACGGGTCGCGGAACGACGTGTCGATGCCGTAGGGCTGGGGCGTGGGCGGGTCGTTGAACACCACGCCGCGGGCGCTCAGCTCGTCGTAGGAGGCCTGGCAGTCGTCGGTTTCGAGGAACAGCGTGCCGCCCGCGCCCTTGGCGACCAACTCGGCCAGCTGCCCACTGCTCTCGGCGTCGAGCATCGGCGGCCGGGGAACGGGCATGAGCACGAGGCCGACGTCGTCCTGGCCCACCGGGCCGACGACCAGCCAGCGGAACTTCCACTCATCCATGGTCACGTCGGACCGCACTTCCCACCCGAGGGTGCGGGTGTAGAAGGCGAGCGCCTCGTCCTGGTCGTGCACCCAGAACTGCGTGTTGGCGATCTTGATCATCGGGTCCTCCTCGTTTGTCGGTACCCCTCACGCTACGGACGGGAGGTCGGCTCGGCTTCTCGAAACGTGCGGTTCTGCGGGCGCCCGTAGGCGAGGGCGACACAGTCCGGGATGCGGATGTGGCGCCGCACGGGCGGGAAGGTCGCCCGGTAGGCGAGGGGCGTCATGCCGTAGACACGCCCGAAGCTGGTGATCAACGAGCCCATGCTGGTCAGGCCGACGGCGAAGCAGATCTCGGTGACCGAGCGGTCGGTGTTGCGCAGCAGCGCGGCGGCGCGCTCGAGCCGGCGGGTCAGGAGGTACTGGTGGGGTGCCTCGCCGAAGGTCCGCCGGAACTCCCGGCTGAAGTGGGCCGAGGACAGCCCGGCGGCCCGGGCGAGGTTCCCGACGGTGAGCGGCTCGAAGTACCGGGCGTCGGCGAGATCCTTGGCCCGCAACAGGTGGCGAGCGGGCGGCACCATACGCGGAAGTATCGCCGATCGCCGCCGGGACCGACCCGGCCGTCACATTCGCCGGGCCGCCGACTTCGCCAGGGTGAGGGCGCGGTCCTGCGGAGGCGTGCCCGTTTCGCCGACGATGAGGACGACGGTGACCAAAGCGTCGCCCTTGTAGAATTCGACGCTGGCCATGGGGCCCTTGGTAGCGCCGAACGCCGCGTCGCCGACCCCGGGAATGGCGACCAGCTGACCCGTCGCTGCGCCTGCCCACGCGTGGTCATAGGCGACCTTGCCGCCCGACGGCAGCAGGTTCACCGTGACGAGCGAGGGGGAGTTCCCGTAGGCACACGAGCTGGCTCCCAGGTGGGTGACGCCCTCCCCCGGTCCGGGGTCCGCCCCCAGGGCCGCACCGGCGTCGTCCTCGGTGATCACCGAGCACGCAGTGACACCGGCGGCG
>JALYYN010000526.1 GCA_030946525.1 Actinomycetota bacterium
CCGCAGGGGCGCCGAGGGCCAGGACGGCGGCGGCCGCGTCGGGCCCCTGCAGGCCGGCGAGGAGCCGCCGGGCGGGATCGACACCATCCACGACGACCGCGGTGGCGACTTCCGCGGCGGCGGCCGCCCACGCCGCCTCCCAGCCCCGGTCGACCTCGACCAGCCCGGCCAGCGGCCCCAGCACGCCCTCGGCGCCGGCGAGACGGTCGGCGCCGGCCTCGCCCGCCGCCTCGGACAGGGCGAGGGCAAGCGCCTCGGCCCGCGCCGTCCACACCTGCTGCTCGGCCGCCGCGTCCCGGCGGGCGGTGCGGGCGTCCTCCAGGCGGGAGGCGACCGCGTCCCGCTCCGACTCGGCGGCGTCGGCCGTGGCCGTGGCGGCGCGCTCCACGCCGGTTCTGGACTCGACCTCGGCCTGGCGCTGGTCGACCTCGGCCGCCGATCGGGTGGCCTGGGCCTCCAGCGAGGCCAGCCGGGCCTGCAGGCGCTCCATCTCGGCCCGCCCCCGCGTCGCGCCGGTCCGCACCGCGACCAGCTCGCCGCGCACCTCGGCGGCCCGGTCGGGCCGGGGCATGGGCGGTGCCAGGCCCTGCAGCTCGGCGGCCACCGCTCGCTCGGCCTCGGCCAGGCCGGTCCGGGTCGGGGCCAGGGCGTCGGCCTCGGCGGTGACCTCGGCCAGCTCGGAGGTCAACCGGGCCGCCTCGGACTCGAGGGCGGACACCAGGGTGGCGTCGACGGCCACCGCCCGGTCCCGGGCCAGGGACCGCTGGCGCTCGGCCAGCAGGGCGGCCAGCCCCTTCGCCTTCTCCCGCAACGCTTCGAAGCGCCCGACGGCGTCGCCCAGGGTCGATCCTCCGGCGGCGGCCAGCCACGCCTCGGCGGCTGCGACCGAGCCGTCGAGGGCGACGAGCTCGCCCCGCACGGAGGCCTCGTCGGCGGCCAGCCGGGTACGGGCGGCGGCCGCCGCCTCCTGGCGGGCGGTCAGGGCCGCCAGCTCGCGCCCGGCGAGGTGGAGCCGCAGGGCCCGCAGCTCGGTGGCCAGATCGTCGTGGCGGCGGGCGGCGTCGGCCTGGCGCTCGAGGGGCTTGAGCTGGCGGCCGACCTCGCGGAGCAGGTCGGCCAGGCGGACCAGGTTGGCCTCAGTGGCCTCCAGCCGTCGCTCGGCCTTCTCCTTGCGACGGCGGAACTTCAGGATCCCGGCCGCCTCCTCGATGATGAGCCGCCGGTCCTCGGGCCGGGCGTCGAGGACGGCGTCGAGGTTGCCCTGGGACACGATCACGTGCTGCTGTCGGCCGACGCCGGTGTCCGAGAGCAGCTCCTGGACGTCGAGCAGGCGGCAGGGCGCCCCGTTGATGGCGTACTCGCTCTCACCCGAGGTCCGGAAGAGCGTGCGGGTGATCGTCACCTCGCTCAGCCCGATGGGGAGCAGGCCGGCGGCGTTGTCGATGGTGAGGGTTACCTCGGCCCGGCCCAGGGCCGAGCGCCGGCCGCTGCCGGCGAAGATGACGTCGTCCATGCGGGTGGACCGGACCGACCGGGGTCCCTGGGCGCCCAGCACCCACGCCACCGCGTCGACGATGTTCGACTTCCCGCTGCCGTTCGGCCCCACCACCGCGGTCAGGCCCGGCTCGAGGTCGAGGGTCGTGGTGTCGGCAAAGGACTTGAAGCCCTTGAGCGTGAGGGACCGCAGGAACATGTAATTACAGGCTACCCCGCCGCCTCCGTGCGGCGCGGATCCCGGCCCCCACGGCGAACCGGTGACGTTCAGGGGGGTGGAGCGCCGCCGACCGTCACCAGTTCAGAGAGGGAGCTGTCACACCTGGCATTGCGGGCACAGGAAGGACGAGCGCCCGTTGAACTTCACCTTGGCGATCGTGCTCCGGCACCGGCGGCAGGTCTGGCCCTCGCGGTCGTAGACCTTGTGCATGCTCTGGTAGTCGCCCACCGCGCCGAACAGGTCGCGGTACTGCTCGTCGGACAGCGACGAGCCCCGGTGCTTGATCGCCTCCTGGAGCGTCTCGACCATGGCCCGGTAGAGCCGGCGCACTTCCTGGGACGACAGTGTCTCCGACGAGCGGTCGTAGCGGAGGCCGGCGGCGAAAAGGATCTCGTCGCTGTAGAGGTTTCCGATCCCGGCGGTGAACTTCTGGTCCATCAGCAGGGCCTTGAGCTTGCCCTTGCGGGCGGTCAGCAGCTCGCCGAAGCGGTTCCAGGACATCATGTCCTCGACCGGGTC
This sequence comes from Actinomycetota bacterium, assembly GCA_030946525.1. Lineage (GTDB taxonomy): Bacteria > Actinomycetota > Acidimicrobiia > Acidimicrobiales > AC-14 > CADCTB01. The sequence goes on from JALYYN010000526.1 coordinate 2,234, forward strand.
GAAGCCGAGGTGCGCCAGCTCGGGCACCTCGCCGGGCAGCTCCTCGGGCGTGGTGACGAACATCTCGCCGAAGGTCCGGGGGTCGATGAAGCGGAGCTGGCCGCCCTGGGTGAAGGTGATGACCACGTGGGTGTGGGTGGTGAGGGGATCGCGCGCCTCACTGCGGGCCCGCAGCAGCTGCCCGCTCATGCCCAGGTGGACGATCAGGATGTCGCCCCCCTCGAGGCGCATGAGCAGGTACTTGCCCTTGCGCTCCACCGAGGCGATCTTGTGGCCCTCGAGCTTGGCGATGAAGTGCTTCTTGTTGGGATGGCGGCGGATCGACCGCATCCCGGTGACGTCCACCGTCTTGATCCGCTTGCCCACGACCTCTTTGTCCAGGTCACGGCGGATGGTCTCGACCTCGGGCAGCTCAGGCATCGTCCTCTTCGGCATGGGGGGATTCGGTGGGCCCGGAGGGGGCCTCGGCGGTGATGGACCCGTCCACGGGCAGGGTGGCGCCGTCTGGCTCCGCCACGGGCAGGGTGGCACCGGCCGGCCCCGTCTCGGGCAGGGGGACGGGGGTGCCGTCGCTGGCCAGCCGCTGCCACGCCATGCGGGCGGCGGCCTGCTCGGCCTGCTTCTTCGACCGGCCCTCGCCCCGGCCGACGGGCACGCCGGCGACCGACACGGTGGCCGAGAACCGCTTGGCGTGGTCGGGACCCTCGGACGTGTGGCGGTAGCGGGGCAGGTCATCGTAGACGCGCGCCGACAGCTCCTGCAGGCGGGTCTTGTAGTCGTGGCCGCCCGGCCCGGCGGCGCCCTCGGTGATCCGCTCGCCCAGCAGGCGCATGACCAGCTCGGCCGAGGCGTCCCAGCCGCCGTCCAGATAGACGGCCCCGATGACGGCCTCCATGGCATCGGACAGGATCGAGGGCTTCTCCCGGCCGCCGGAGGCGTCCTCCCCCTTGCCGAGGCACAGGGCGGAGCCGAGGTCGATCTCCTCGGCCACCTCGGCCAGGACCTCGGCGTTGACCACCGACGCCCGCACCTGGGCCAGCTGGCCCTCGGGCAGGCCGGGGTAGGTCCGGTACAGGTGGTCGGTGACGATCAGGCCCAGCACGGCGTCGCCCAGGAACTCGAGGCGCTCGTTCGACCGGTTGCCCGGTCGCTCCGCGCACCAGGAACGGTGGGCCATGGCGTTGGCCAGCAGCGCACGGTCGACGAACGGGCGGCCCAGACGCTCATGCAGGCCCTCGGGCTCGGATCGGTCGCTCAGTTGGAGCCGGTCACTCAGTTGGAGGAGGGGCCGTCGACGCGCGCCAGGACGTAGTCGACGGCGTCACGCACCGTCTTCAGATCCTCGAGGTCCTCGTCCTCGATCCGGAACCCGCCGAGACGCTCCCCCAGTTCCTTCTCGAGATCCTCCACCAGCTGGATCATGGCCAGCGAGTCCGCATCCAGGTCGTTGGTGAACGACGCCCCCTCGGCGATGCCGGCGGGGTCGATCTCGAGGATGTCGGCCAAGCGGTCGCGGACCAGTTGCAGGATCTCCTGACGGTCCAGCGGGCCTTGCTCGACATGGGTTTCAGCAGGCACGACCGTCCGACGCTCCTCGTCTGCAGGGGGTTCCGAAGGACGGAGTATAGGGCCGCCGGAGCTTGTGCGCTTGTGAACGAGTGGCCCGGCGAAGGGCGCACCGTCAGGCGGGAGCGACGGCCCGGCCGAGGCTGCCGACCAGGTCGCCGGCCACCATCTCGGCGGCGAGACCGACGGCGTTGACGATGGCCCGGGCCGAGGACGACCCGTGGCTGATGATGCACACGCCGTCCACGCCCAGCAGCATGGCCCCGCCGTAGGTGTCGGGGTCCAGCTCGGCCTGGAGCGGGAGCAGGGCCGGGAGCAGCACCTTCGCCGCGGCGCGGGCCTCGTCGGTGGCCGTCATCACGCCGAGCAGTGCGTCGACCACCACCCGCACCGATCCCTCGAGGGTCTTGAGCACCACGTTGCCGGTGAACCCGTCGGTCACGACCACGTCGGCGGCATCGGTGAGCATGTCGCGGCCCTCGACGTTGCCGACGAAGCGGCCGGTCGGCAGCGCCCCCGGCCGGGCCAGCAACGCGTGGGCCTCCCGGACCAGGTCGTTGCCCTTCGACGGCTCCTCGCCGATGGACAGCAGGGCGACGAGCGGCTCGGCCTTCCCCAGCCGCTGGGCCGCGTAGGCGGCGCCCATCTGGGCGAACTGCAGCAGCCAGGGCGCGGTGCACTCGGCGTTGGCACCACTGTCGAGCAGGACGGTGGGCGTCGACCCGGGCACCGGCAGCATGGTGGCGATGGCGGGACGGGCCACGCCCTTGATCCGACCCATGCGCAGCAGGGCGCCGGCCATGACCGCCCCGGTGTTCCCGGCGCTGACCATGGCGGAGGCCCGCCCATCGCGCACGGCCTCGGCGGCGCGGACCATGGAGGCGTCCTTGCGCCGGCGCACGCCCTGGAGCGGGTCGTCGGCCATGTCGATGACCTCACTCGCCGGCCATACCTCCAGGTCACCGGCATCGCCGATGGCCTCGGGCCGGCCGATGAGGACCACCGGCACGCCCAGCGTGGCGGCGGCTTCCCTGGCGCCGGCGACGATCTCCGCCGGGCCCTTGTCACCCCCCATGGCGTCGACGACGATTGGCAAGGCCGTCATCGCCGCGGCCGGTTCAGCACGGCCGGACGCGGATCAGCGCCGCTGAGCCGCTCGTCAACCTATGGATCAGCGCAGCTGCGCCGCTAGTCAACCTCGATGGCCTGGCGACCGCCGTACCATCCACAGTTGGCGCACACCACGTGGGGCACCTTGGCCTGGCGGCACTGCGGGCAGGTGCTCTGGGCCGGCGGGCCGAGGCGCCATGCGGACGCACGCCGGCTCCGGCTCTTGGCCTTGGAGGTCTTCTTCTTGGGGACAGCCATAAGTGGGAGAGGCTACTACCTGTCCGGATCGACCCGCAGGCAGTCCGGGTCGGCCGGCAGGGAGCCAGGATCAGCCGGCAGGGCCGCAGAGTCGAGCCGCAGGGCGTCCAGCGCGGCCCAGCGCACGTCGGCGCCGGGGGGCGGGCAGGCGCAGCCACCCTGATTGAGGTCGGCGCCGCAGGTGGCGCACAGCCCCCGGCATCCGGCCGAGCACAGCGGCGCGAGGGGCAGGTCGAGGGTCAGCGCCTCCCGGGCCAAGGGCTCGAGGTCGATCCGGTCGTGCTGGAGCGGGTAGCTCTCCCCCTCGCGGGGTCGGGCCTCGAACAGCTCCTGGACCTGGACGGCCGAGTCCCCACGGACCACCCCGAGGCAGCGCCGGCACGGGCCTTCCCAGCCGCCGGTGACGGTCCCGGTGACGAGGAGGCCGTCGGAAACCCACTCCAGGATGGCGTCGACGGTGGCGGGAACGTCAGGCCGGATGCTCGAATCGACGACGGTCACCGGCCCCACCAATCGACCCTCGACCCGCTCGTGGCGACGGGCCCCCGGCTTGTTGAGCAGATCCGACACGTTGACGACGAAGGCCTTCACGGCCGCTCACCACTGGTCCTGGTCGAAGAAGACCTCGCCGGAGTCCGAGTCGGTGTTGGCCGCGATCTGGTCCCCCTCGGACGCGTCGGGCAGTGGCGCCACCCGCAGTTTCTGGCGTCCGGCCACCACCGTCTTCATGATCCGCTCGAGGACGATCTCGAAGCTGGCCAGGCGCTGGTCGACGAAATCCTCGGCCTCGTTGCGGAGTCGCCGGGACTCGTCGTTGGCCTCCTCGACGGTCCGGTTCGCCACCCGCTGCGCCTCCCGCACCAGTTCGGTGCGCTGGACGATCCGCTCGGCCCGCTCCCGCGCCGCGCTCAGTATCTCGTCGCCCTCCCGCTGGACCTTGGCCAGGTACTCCTGACGCTCCTTGAGCAGCCACCGGGCTTGGCGCATCTCCTCGGGGAGGCGCCCGATGGCCTCCTCCAGCATCTCCACCACCTCGTCCTTCTCGAGGCGGACGGTGGAGGAGAGCGGCATCTTGGGCGCCGAGTTCACCAGGTCGAGCACGCGCCGGAGCAGAACCTCGGTGTCGGGAGCCTCACTG
>JALYYN010000532.1 GCA_030946525.1 Actinomycetota bacterium
GCGGCGGCGGCCAGCACGTCGTCCACCTCGGCCGGGGAGGCCACGTTGTGGGCGAGGGAGACCCCGCCCCAGCCGCCGGCGTCGTCCACCACGCTGTCCTCCGCGAGCTTGGCCCGGCCCCACAGGGCGACGACCATGCCGCCGGCCTGGAAGAACACCACGTCGCCGTCGGGCGACTCGCCCGCCCAACCCATCGCCTCGTAGAAGGCACAGGCCCGGCCCACGTCGGCGACCCCCAGCGTGACGAGCGACACGCGTTGTTGCATCTCCCGAGTATGACGCCCGGGGTGGCCGGCTCCGACAGTCGGCCGTTCCGGTCCTACCATGCGTAGCAGCCGTCGCCCACGTCGATCCTCCCCGGACGACGGATAACAGGAGGACAGACGACCGAGACGCACGACCTGCCCGCGGGGACGTTCTCGTCCTGGCTCGCCGAGCTCGGCGAAAGCCGCCACGACGGCGGGGGCGCCGCGGTGCCCTGCGGCGACTGCACCGCCTGCTGCACCTCGTCGCAGTTCATCCACATCGAGCCCGACGAGACCGGAACCATCTCCCGGATCCCGAAGGAGCTGCTGTTCCCGGCTCCCGGGCTGCCGCGGGGCGACGTCGTGATGGGCTACGACGAGCACGGCCACTGCCCGATGTTCGTCGACGGGCGGTGCTCGATCTACGAGCATCGGCCCCGCACCTGCCGCGCCTACGACTGCCGCGTCCTGCCCGCGGCGGGGCTGCGTCCGGACCGTGACGAGACGGTGGGGATCGCCCGGCGGACCGAGCGCTGGCGGTTCGCGTTCCCGACGGAGCGCGACCGGCGACTTCAGGCCGCGGTGCAGGCCGCCGCCACCTTCCTCAACGATCACCGTCGGGAGCTGCCGGAGGGTGCCGTGCCGGGGAACCCGACGCAGCTGGCCTTCCTTGCCGTCCAGATCCACGATGTCTTCCTCGATGGCGACGACGACCCGGACCGCCGGCGCCCTGTCGATCCGACGCTCGACGTGGTGGCGACCGCGGTACGGCGCGCCCGGTCACCGAGGTCCTGAAATCCTGCGCCTGGAGACGGCGGCTCCGGGTTGGGCGGGTCAGAGCGCCGCGGGCTGGATGGCGGCGAGGTCGTCCATGGCCGGGCCGAACGTGTCCTCGAGCCAGCCGGCCGGGTCGTCGCCCACCGACGAGGTCACCAGCGTCGAGACACCGACGTCGGCGAGCTGCTGCGCCCCGTCGAGGACCCGGGCGACGGTGGCCCCCGGTGGAAGGTCCCGGTACATCGCAGTGACCTCGATCTCGTTCGGGTCCCGACCGATGGCGTCACAATGGCGGCGGAGGACGTCGACCTTCTGGGCCACGACGTCGGGATCACCGAAGATGTTGCACGCATCCGCGTACTGCGCCACCAGCCGCAGGGTCTTCTTCTCCCCACTGCCGCCGATCAGGATGCGAGGACGGGGATCGCTCACGGGCATCGGACTGCAGAGCGTCTCCCCCAGGCGGTAGTGCCGGCCCTCGTAGGGGCCGTTGTCGTCGCTCCACATCTGCAGGCAGATCTGCAGCGTCTCCTCCAGACGCTCGAACCGCTCGGCGACGGGCGGGAAGGGGACGCCGAGCGCGAGGTGCTCCCGGTCGTACCATGCCGCGCCGATGCCCAACTCGGCGCGACCGCCGGACAGGACGTCAAGCGTCGTCACGATCTTCGCCAGCAGGCCGGGGTGCCGGTACGTGACGCCCGTGACCAGGAGCCGGAGCCGGAGGCGCTCGGTCCGGCCGGCGACGAAGCCCAGCGCGGTGTACCCCTCCAGCATCGGATCCTCCGCCGGCGCCATCCGCTCCATCTGGAAGTAGTGGTCCATGAACGACAGCGCCCGCACCCCGAGCGCCTCGGCCCGTTCGGCGAGGGCGCCGACCCCCGGACCGATGGCGGCCGGCGGCCCCGCCCAGTCGAATCGCCACACGTGCAGATCGAGGTTCATGGTCAGAGTTCTAGCGCCGGGCGGTCCGGGGTCGGGCGCAGGGCCGCTCCGGACGCAGGAGGCCCGTATCCGTTCCCCTACCCACCCCGGGAGGGGTAGACTGCACACGTGAAGCGAAACCATCAGTCCGCCGTGCTCAACCGCCTGAAGACCGCCCGCGGCCACCTCGAGGCGGTGATCCGCATGGTCGAGGACGACACCTACTGCCCGGAGATCATGAAGCAGCTCTCCGCCGTCCAGGGGTCGCTCGAACGCGCCAGCCGCCTGGTGCTCCGCAACCACCTGGAGACGTGCGTCGCCGCCGCCATGCAGGCCGGGCGTACCGAGGAGATCGTCGACGAGCTCATGGAGGCCCTGCGCTACGACCGGATCGCCACCGGCCCGGCCCCGGAGCTGGCGGCGTCGAGCACCGAGGCGGGCTCATGAGCCGCCAGACCGACCGACGTGATACTGGTGGAGCTCCTCGGGCCGGCGAAGTCGAGCTGGCGGTCTCGGGGATGACGTGCGGGTCGTGCGCCACCCGGGTCCAGCGGGTCCTGTCCAAGCAACCCGGGGTGGACACCGCGGCGGTGAACTTCGCCACCAAGCGGGCCACCGTGGCCTTCGACCCGGCCCAGGTCTCCGTGGGGGACATGGTGGCCGCGGTCGACAAGGCGGGCTACGGCCTGACCGCCCCCGAGCCGGACCAGGACTCCGTCGATGCGGAGGACGAGGCCAAGGTGCAGGCCATGTGGCTGCGCCGGGTGCTGGTGGCCTGGCCGATGGGCCTCGTCGTCCTCGTCCTGTCCATGGGGTTCATGGACCGGCCCTGGGCCCGCTGGGGCGCCCTGGTGCTGGCGACCCCGGTCCAGTTCTGGGCCGGCTACCCGTTCCTCCGGGTGGCCGCCGAGCGCCTCCGCAGCTTCCAGGCCAACATGGACACGCTCATCTCCATGGGCACCCTGGCCGCCTTCTCCTTCTCGACCTATCAGGTGGTCTTCGGCTCCCGCCACGCCGAGCACTACTTCGACACCTCGGCGCTGATCATCGCCTTCCTCCTGCTGGGCCGGTACTTCGAGGCCCGGGCCAAGGGCAGGGCCTCGGGCGCCATCCGCAAGCTGCTGGAGCTCGGCGCCAAGGAGGCCCGGCTGGTCGTCGACGGGGAAGAGCGGCTGGTCCCGGTCGAGCAGGTGGGGGTCGGCGACGTGCTGCGGGTCCGGCCCGGGGAGAAGGTCCCGGTCGACGGCGAGGTCGTCGGCGGGTCGTCGGCGGTCGACGAGTCGATGCTCACCGGCGAGTCGGTGCCCGTCGACAAGAGCGCCGGTGATCGGGTGGCGGGGGCGACTCTGAACACCCAGGGCGTGCTCACCGTCCGGGCCACTGCGGTCGGCGCCGACACCGCGCTGTCCCAGATCGTGCGGCTGATCGAAGAGGCCCAGGGCGCCAAGGCGCCGGTGCAACGCCTCGCCGACCGCATCGCCGGCGTCTTCGTGCCGGTGGTGCTGGTGATCGCCATCGCCACGCTTGCCGGGTGGTCCTTCATCGGCGGCGACCCCACCAAGGGACTGGTGGCGGCGGTGGCCGTGCTGATCATCGCCTGCCCGTGCGCGCTGGGTCTGGCCACGCCAACCGCCATCCTCGTGGGCACGGGCCGCGGTGCGGCCATGGGCGTGCTCATCAAGGGCGGTGAGATCCTGGAGCGCTCCAAGCGGATCGACACGGTCGTCTTCGACAAGACCGGAACGCTGACCAGGGGCCAGATGGCGCTCACCGACGTGGTGTCGGCGGCGGGCACCGACGGCCACGATCTCCTGCGCCGTGCCGCCGCGGTGGAGGACGGCTCGGAGCATCCCGTGGGGCGGGCCATCGTCGACGGCGCCCGCCATGTCGGCCTCGACCTTCCGGAGGTCGCGGACTTCGCGTCGGTGGCCGGCCACGGCGTGCGCGGCGTCGTCGACGGGGTCATCGTGCACGTCGGTCGCCGCAAGCTGGTCGCCGAGGCCGGTCTGGC
>JALYYN010000555.1 GCA_030946525.1 Actinomycetota bacterium
GAACCCGGCGTCGAGGAAGTCGTTGATCGTCGTGGAGAACATGCGATGGAAGTTCGTCAGTTCGTGACCGGAGGGGAACAACAGACGGCGGGGACCCTCGTTCGCGTAGTGGTCAAGGACGAAATGCTGCTTCTCGCCGTCACCATTCCGGCACCAGGGCCCCCCGTCGATCCACGCGGTGGCCATGGGTGACAGGTTGCACACGACAAACCGCCCGCCGGGCGACAGGACGCGGAACGCCTCACCGATCACCGCCCGCTGATCGGGCACGTCCACCAGGGAGATGTAGGAGACGGCCAGATCGAAGAGACCGTCCGACACCTCGCTGAGCGACTGGATGTCGCCGGTGCGATAGTCCTCCCTCGGGCCGGCCATGTTCCTCGCGTACTCGACGAAGGATGGCTGGAGGTCGACGCCCAGCGTGCGGGCTCCCCGGGCGGCGAGCATGCGGCTGAATCGCCCTTCTCCACAGCCGAGATCGATGACGTACCGGTCGTCGATGTCGCCGATCACCTCGAGCATCCAGTCATCGAGGAGCCCTTCGCGGGCCGCGTCCGCCTTCGCCTCCGACCGGGCGATCCACTCCGCGGAGAAGCTCTGCCACTCGTCACGCAGATCGTCTGCGTCGACCATGCGGGCAACCTAGGCGATCGACCGTCCTTCATGACCTGCCCACCAGGTGATGGCATCCTCCCCGGTCCGCCGACGCACGGTCGACGTTGCCTGCCCGACCGCGAGGATCACCGCCCGTGTCCTCCGGGCTGCAGCGGCGAGCCGAACCGGATCAGGTTGCCGTCCGGGTCGACGTGGATGCCCTCGTGCAGGCCCCAGTCGGTGTCGGCCGGTGCACGGACGATCACGCCCGCGGCAGACCACTCTTCGGCGAGTGCGTCGGCATCGTCGACCCACAGGTACGCGGCGCTCATCGTCGCGTCGGGGCCGATCCGTCCTCCGGCCGCCAGGTGGATCTCGACACCGTCACGGTTCGCATATCCGTACCCGCCGCCGGCGCACCTCCTGGTCGTGAACCCGAGACGGCGGTAGTGCGCGAGTGCCGCGTCCAGGTCCGAGGCGGGAAAGATCGGGGCTGATCGCCTGACCGTCGTCACCCGGAAATCCTAGAGCCTGGCTCGGCGCGATCCGGACCGAGGGGAGCGGCGGCGCAACACCAGGAGGGGCGGCGGTCCAGCGAAGGAGTTCCTCCCGGGCGGTCAGCGCCCCCAGGGGAGTCCCTTCGACATTGAGCCTTTCTTGAGCCCACCTTGAGGGCCGCTTGAGGTTGATCACGGATACTGAAGTCGAGCGGCGGCATCGAGAACACGCCGATGGCTCGATCAGATTCCCCTCAATGGTACTGGGAGTGGTTCCTCGATGGGACGAATGAAGGCAGCAATGGCGGTCGTCGCCGCCACGGTGGCGCTGGTGGGAGTGGCAGCTGCAATCGCTCTTGCGGGCTCCGGCTCGACCAGGCACAGCACGCAGGTCAGCCAGGCCCCCGGAGCCAAGTCGGCGTCGGTGACGGTCGGCGCCGGCGGCCCGACGGCGACGGTCGCCGCAGGCCAAGGCGCGAGCACCCCGGCCACGGTGGGTGGGGTGGCCGGGACGGCGCAGCCGCTCGATCTTCCGGCCCACCCGACCGCCGAGGACGTCCAGCGGGTGTTGGCCGGGATCACCGCGCAGATGCTGGCGCCGGCAAGCACGACGGCGAGCGCCCAACCTTTGACCAAAGAACAGGTCGAAGCCCAACTTCGCGAGCAGCTCAAGCAGCTCGGTATCAATTTCTGAGAGACCGGTTTTGACCAATTGTCAGGAGAGCACGATGAACAAGAAGATCATTTCCATCGGAGTCGGAGCGGCCAGCATTGCCGCTCTCGCATTCGGCGCCGCCGGTTCGGCTTCGGCCGACGGTTCCATCACCGGGGCGGTGTGCCTGCAGCTGCCGGCCTCGGTGGCCGGTGTCACCGCTCAGCTCGCCGGCGCCCAGGCGGCGGCGAACGCGGCCGCCAACGACCTCGGGTCTCCGACGGTGGCGGGGACCAAGCAGTACGCCCTGGGCGTGGCCACGACGAACCTGGCCAACACCGTGGTGGCCTACATCAAGGCGGCCGACCGGGGCGACAACCTCACGGCGACCGGCCAGGCGCTGACAGCGGCGGCGTCGGTTTTCGGTGACAGGGCCGTGGCCGAGAACAACGCGATGACCGCCTCGTTCGATGCGCAGCGGACCCTTTACGTCGCCGCGCTGAACTCCAGCTTCTACGGCAGCATCGACAAGGGGCTGTGCACGGCGCCCACGACCACCACGTCGACCACCTCCACCACCAAGGTTCCCTAGCCGCCACTCCCGGGCGATCAGGGCGCTCCGCTCCGGCGGGGCGCCCTTGTCGCGTGGATGGGGCACCTCCGACCCGGCCGGCACGCCGTGGGGGCCGATGCCGAGGCTCGGATGATGGCGGGCTAGCCTGTCATCGACCTCAAGAGGACGGCGTGACTCCTCAAGACGTGGCGGGATGGTGTTGTGCCCAAGGCTCGAGTGTTGGTGGTGGAGGACGATGTCGCCGTCCAGCGCCTGCTGGTGGCCCTCCTCCGACACGACGGGCACGAGGTCAGAGCCGTGGGCGACGGCTTGGAGGCGATCGCGGTCGCCCTCTCCTTCCGACCCGATCTGGCCATGATCGACGGCGGGTTGCCGGGCCTGGACGGTCGCTCGGTGGCACGACGGCTCCGTCAAGCCCAGGAAGTGGCCATCCTGTTCGTCACCGGTGCCACCTCCAGCGAGGACCGTCGCGAGGGTTTCCGGGCCGGCGGGGACGACTACGTCTGCAAGCCGTTCGATCCCGAGGAGCTGTCGCTGCGGGTGCGGGCCATCCTGCGCCGGACCGGGGTCGTCAGCGAGGACGTCCTGCATCTCGGCGAGGATGATGTCGTCATCGAAGGGGGCGCCCGGCGGGTGACGCGCCGCGGCGCCGAGATCATGCTGACCGAGAAGGAGTACCTGATCCTGCTGATCCTTGCTCGCCGGCGGGGAACGGTCGTTGCCCGACGGCAGCTGGTGGCTGAGCTGTGGGGCTATGACGACGATGCCGGGGACCACTCGCTCGAGGTGCATGTCAGCGCACTGCGTCGCAAGCTGGAGGCGCACGGGGCGCGGATCATCCACACCGTGCGCGGCATCGGCTACATCCTGCGCGTTGACCCGGAGTAGGCCGCTGCCCGCATCGGGCTCCGGCGCTGTCTGGGCGCGGAAGAGCCTGACACCGACCAGACGATGCGGCTTTCGCCCGGTGCGAGATTGCCGCCTTTGGTTCGATGCGGCCGTTCCCGTGCGGCTGTGCGACGCTGAGTCATGGCCGTGCGGGTTGCGTTTCTGCGGGCGATCAACCTCGGTGGGCGCAGGGTCACGATGCCGCAACTGGTCGGCATCTTCAAGGACGCCGGTTTCGCCGACGCGTGGACCTACATCAACAGCGGCAACGTGGTCTTCGAGGCCACCGGCCGGCGGGCAGAGGTGGAGAGGCGGCTGGAGGACGCCCTCGAGAAGACCCTCGGCTTCGAGGTGACGACCTTCGTGCGCACGAGTGGCGAGCTCCGACACGCGGTGGCGGCGGAGCCCTTCGCGGTGTCGGCCGGCGACACCTACTTCCTGACCTTCCTGAAATCGAGCCCGTCAGCTGCCGACCGCAGCGCGCTGGAGAGCCTCACGAACGGCTTCGACACGCTGGTCGTGGCCGGTCGCACCGTGCACTGGCGTATGCACGGCAAGTCGACGGATACGAGACTCAAGACGAAGGACTGGGAGAGGATTGCCGGGCGCCACCGGAGTACGAGCCGCAACATGACGATGCTCCGCCGGCTCCAGTCGAAGATGCAGCGGTGACGCGCCCCGACCGCGGTCGTGGCCGGCCTTCGGGCAGTATGCGCCCATGACGACACTCGTGGTCCTCGATCACGGCGAGTCGATCTCCATCTCCTTCGAGGACCTTCTGAAGTACCACGGCCGGAGCTCGATCGCCGGCGTCGCCCACGCCTTCAAGGCAATGGAGCGGGCTTTCCCGCTGCTGTCCCCGGGTGAGCCACCGGAGCGCTCTGAGGTCACGATCGAGAGCGGGTTCCCCGGGGGCGGCGCACGCGACGCGTTCGAGATGGTCACCCGGGCGGTGACGGGAGGCCGGTACCGGCTGGCCGCCGAGGCGGAAGGCGCCGAGGCCCCGGAGGCTCCGGGTGGCCACTTCTTCTTCCGTGTCGGCTACCGGGGAGCGGTGGTCGACCTGGTGGCTCGGGCCGACCTGGTGCCGGCGGAGTTCCTCCAATTCGCCTGCCGGGAGAACCCGACGCCGACCGAAGCCGCTCGCGCCCGACAGCTCAAGGAGGAGATGGCGGCGCGACTCTTGAGCCTGCCGGCGGACGAGGTCTACGACGCCAGGTCCGGCGGACGCTGACCGGCGTACCGCCGGAGCGGATCCGGTGCTGCATCGTCGCCGGCCGGTCGAGCGCGCAACGAAGGATGCCAGCGTTAGGGTGCGCACGTCCCGACGAGCACTGGGAGGAACAGCCGTGGCCGAGCGAGAGGGATACATCCCCGGCGTCCCCTGCTGGATCGACAGCAGCCATCCCGACCCAGAGGCCGCCCTGCCCTTTTACAGCGGCCTGTTCGGGTGGGAGTTCGAGAACGTCGTGCCCGAAGGATCGGGTGTCGAGTACTTCATGGGCCGCATCCGGGGTGGGGACGCCGCGGCGATCGGATCGATCCCCGACGGTGCGCCGCCGATGCCGATGTGGAACACCTACGTCTGGGTCGGGAGCGCCGAGGAGACGGTGTCGAAGGCCCGAGAGGCGGGGGGCACGGTGGTGATGGAGCCCATGGACGTCATGGACTCGGGGCGCATGGCGATCCTGGTCGATCCCGAGGGCGCGGCGTTCTCTGTCTGGCAGGCGAAGGACCACAAGGGCGCCAGGGTGGTCAACGAGCACGGCTCGCTGAACTTCAACGGCCTCGCCACCCGGGACCCCGAAGGGGCCAAGGCGTTCTACCGTGCCGTCTTCGGTTGGCAGTCGCTGGCGTTGCCCTCCGGCTCGGTGTGGACGCTCCCCGGCTACGGCGATCACCTCGAGGAGACCAGCCCGGGCCTGCGCGAGCAGATGGCGACGATGGGCGCGCCCGACGGCTTCATCGACGTCGTCGCGACACTCAATCCGATCGCCGACAACGATCCGGAGACGCCGGCCCATTGGAGCGTCACGTTCGCGGTCGACGACGTCGCGGCAACGGTGGCCAGTGCCAGACAGCTCGGAGGAAGCATCGTCGCCGGCCCGTTCGAGGCCCCGTGGAGCAGGATGGCGGTCATCAGGGACCCGCAGGGGGCGAGCTTCATCGTCAGCCAGTTCGTCCTCGAGAACAAGGACGTCGAGGCCTCGTCGTCGAGCGGATCGGCGCCCTGACGGAGAAGGACGGCGGGCCCGTTCGGCGCTACGGAGCTGCGACCGGGCGGTAGGTGCAGATCAGCACTCCGGTCGCGCTCGTCGTGGTGGAGACGAGCTCGACGGGTCGAGACGTGCCGTCGGCAGGGAAGAGACGCTTCCCGCCGCCGAGCACGATCGGTTCGATCATCAAGCGGTACTCGTCGACGAGGTCGTTGCTGATGAGCGTGCCGGCGAGGGTCGGACTTCCCATCACCTGGAGGTTGCCGCCGTCCCGGCTCCGTAGCCGCCGCACCGCGCCGATGACGTCATCGGCGGGCAGCAGGGTCGAGTTGTTCCAACCGAGATCGTCCTGGCCCAGGGTCCGGGACGCGACGTACTTGGGGATCTCGTTCATCCGGTCGGCGAAGGGATCGCCGGCCTGGCTCGGCCACGCCGCCGCCATGGTTTCCCACGTCCGACGACCGAACAGCAGCGCCTCCGTGGCCTCCATGACGTCGCCGATCGCCGGCCCCATCGTCTCCGCGTCGAAGTAGGGCATCGACCAGCCGCCGTGGGCAAACCCACCGTCGGTGTCCTCGGTACGTCCGCCAGGCGCCTGCACGATTCCGTCGAGGCTCATGAAATCGCTGATGACGATGCGCATCGCTCTCCTTCGTACTCCGGTCGGGTCGGTCGGCGACAGGACGTTGCCACGCCGACGAGCTCACCGGCGAGCACGGTCCGGCAAGGCAGCAGGCCCGCCCGCAAATACTGCCCCGACGGACTCCTCGGTCGTTACCATCTGTCCGCACTGCACGGCTGCGACACGAGCCCTGCGCCCGGGGAGGCAGCCAGATGAACGCGAAGGCGACCCTTGCGGTGGAGGCCACGGGCCTCGTCAAGTCCTTCGGTGAGACGCGGGCGGTCGACGGAGTGGACCTGGCCGTGCGTGCCGGCTCCATCTACGGGGTGCTCGGTCCGAACGGCGCCGGCAAGACGACCACCATCCGCATGCTGGCGACCCTGGTGCGCCCGGACGGCGGCCGTGCCCGGGTGCTCGGGCACGACATCGTGGAGGAGGGCGATGCCGTCCGCAGTCTCGTCAGCCTCACCGGACAGCTGGCGTCGGTGGACGAGGACCTCACCGGCCGGGAGAACCTGATCATGCTCGGGCGGCTCCTGGGCCTGAAGCGGGCGGAGGCCAAGACCCGCGCCGGCGAGCTCCTCGAGGCCTTCGGCATCGCCGAGGCCGCGGCGCGGCTCGTCAAGCACTACTCGGGCGGCATGCGGCGCAGGCTCGACATCGCGGCCAGCATCGTCGTCACCCCGCAGCTCATGTTCCTCGACGAGCCGACCACCGGCCTCGACCCCCGCTCCCGCAACCAGGTCTGGGCCATCATCCGGGCGCTGGCCGAGGGCGGTACGACGATCCTGCTGTGCACGCAGTACCTCGAGGAGGCCGACCAGCTGGCCGACGGGATCGCGGTCATCGACCACGGCAAGGTGATCGCCGAAGGTACGCCGGCCCAACTGAAGGCCTCGGTGGGCTCCGGCGCCCTGCACGTCCGCCTGCTGGATCCCCGCCAACGGCCCGACGCCGAGCGACTGCTCGACCGCCAGCTCGGTGCGGTGACCCTCGATGCCGACCCGGCTGCGCTCTCGGCCGCGTGCGCGGACGCCGACCGGGCCGCCGTCGCCGTTGCCGACCTGGCCCGCGCCGGCATCCGCATTGTCGACTTCTCGCTCGGGCAGCCGAGCCTCGACGAGGTCTTCCTGGCCCTGACCGGCCATCCGGCCCAGGAGGCCCCGGCCGAACAGGCCAGCCCCATCGGGGAGGAACGGACAGCATGACCACCAAGCCGAGCTCCCAGGTCGACCTCACGGTCGCCGCCGACGAGGCTGCCGTCCGCAGGGCCATCGCCGGAACCGCCCGACCGAGCAGGCCCAGCGCGCTGTCGGCCGCCCTCACCTTCGGGTGGCGGGGCATGCTCAAGGTGAAGCACGTCCCGGAACAGCTGCTGGACGTGACCATCACGCCCGTGATGTTCGTGCTCATGTTCACGTACATCTTCGGGGGCGCCCTCGCCGGTTCGACGGCGCAGTACCTCGACTACCTGCTCCCGGGGATCCTCGTCATGTCCGTGCTGTTCACGACCGTGTACTCGGGCGTGGCACTCAACACCGACCTGACCAAGGGCGTCGTCGACCGGTTCCGCTCACTCCCGATCTGGCGTCCGGCTCCCCTGCTGGGGTCGCTGCTCGGTGACAGCGTGCGCTACGTGTTGTCGGGCACGGTGATCATCGTGCTCGGCCTGATCCTCGGGTTCCGACCACGGGCCGGCGTCGTGGGCGTGGTCGCCGCCCTTGCGCTCGTGGTCGTCTTCGCCTTCGGCCTCTCGTGGTTCTTCACGACGCTCGGCCTGCTCCTCCGGTCGCCGAGCGCGGTCATGAACGCCGGCTTCATGGGGATTTTCCCGCTCACGTTCCTGTCCAACGTGTTCGTCGATCCGAAGACGCTGCCGGGGCCGCTCAAGGCTTTCGTCAGGGTCAACCCGATATCGATCCTGGCGACCGCCTCGCGAGGACTGATGCACGGGAACGCCCACCTCACCGACATCGCCACGGTCCTGGCCGTGGCGGCGGCGCTGACGGCCGTCTTCGCTCCGGTGACGGCGCGCCTCTACCGCCGGGGCTGAGGTCACCGGCCCCTTTCTCGGCCGGACCCGGCCAGGATGCGTCAGGTGTGGCGCATGCCCCGCCTTGCGTTTGCGACGATCGCCGCGGCGAGGCGGCCGGCGGATGGCGGATCGAGGCGTAGGAGCAGGGAAGGATCGATGAGCTCGACCTCGGCGAGCAGGGGCTGCCCGGTCTGCGCGGTGACGAGATCGACCCGGGCATACAGCAGGGTCAGCCGCAACTCGGCGCTGACGGCAGCCAGGACGTCGTACGCGGCATCGAGCTGCGCTGACGTCGGCGTCATCGAGTCCATGGGGACCGCCTTCTCCCACGGGCGCTCCGGTACGCCCTCGCCGGCGACCAGCAACGGGCCGACCCGGACGGCATGGCTGAACTCGCCTTCGATGAAGACCAGCTTCGCCTCACCATCGGTGTCCACCGAACCGATGTAGGGCTGCACCATGACCGTCCGCCCGGCCCCGAGCAGCCGGCGCACATGGGCGGCCGCCGCGTGGGCGTCATCGGGGTGGTAGCGGGTCGTCTCCCTGCCCCCACCGGACGTCGCCGGCTTCACTACGAACTCGTACTCCGGTGGTTCCCAAGGGCCTTCCTCCACCACCCATTGGGTCGGAGCGACGGCGATGCCTCGCGATCGCAGTGCCCGCAGGTACCCCTTGTCGATGTTCCACTCGATGGCCGCCACCGGGTTCATGACGGTGGTGGACCGCGAGGCGGCACGAGCCCACCCGAGGTACTCCTGCGGCCGATCGACGGAGTCCCAGGTGCTCCGGATGACGGTGAGGTCGAAGCGTCGCCAGTCCACGTCCTCGTCGTCCCACGAGACCGGCGCGGCGTCGGCCCCCGCAGCCTCGATGGCCGCGACGAGAAGCGGCCGGTCCGGGTCGGGGTACAGGTCCACGGCATCGGCGCCGTCGGAGCCCCGGCAGGCGGCGATCGCCACCCTCGGTCGGACGCGTTCGCTCCTCAGAGGAGGGCGCCGGCGGCGACGAGGGCGGCGCCGATGACGAGATGGAGGAGGTCGTCGGTGGGCTTCCACCGGAACCACGCCTCGGGGAACCAGTGCTGGTGGCTGGCGAGAGCCTGGTAGAGGTCGAGCACGCCGAACCCGACGAGGAACGTCCGGATCGCCCCTGGATCCCCCCGGACCACCAATGCCAGGCCGAGCGCCCCGAAGGCCAGATGGAAGGCGTTGTAGGCCGGCGCAGTGCTCGTGGAGCCGGCGTCGTTCGGACGCACGAACCCCATCACGCCGATCAGGACGAGCAGGGTGGCGAAGACCCCGAGCAGCCAACGGTTGATCACCGGGGGACAGCCTGCCAGCCGCCGGGTCCTACGACCAAGGTCCAATGGTCGTCGGCGCCCCGGCGGGCTGCAGACCCTGTAGGGCCCGCCGTTCCTGCGGCAAGGCGGGCCGGGGTCGGTAGGGTTGTCCGACGATGGCCACGCTCGCCGACCTGGCCCGTTCCACCGGCCTCGAGGGGCCGCAGATCGCCCACCTGCAACGACTCATCGCCTCGTGGGGCCTGCTGTCCGACCTGTCCTTCGCCGACCTCCTGCTCTACGCCCCCTACCGGCAGGGCGACGCGTCGAAGTTCACGATCCTCGGCCAGGTGCGCCCGACCACCAGCCAGACCCTGTACCTCGACGACGAGGTCGGCCGCGAGGTCGACGCCGCCGAACTGCGACTGGTGGCCAGCGCGTGGCAGCTCGGCGAGATCATCGACGGGGTGGGCAGCGCGCCGGCGCGGGGGGAGATCGCCACCGTCCAATGCATCCCGATGCGCTGGAAGGACGCCATGCTGGCCGTGCTGACCCGGGAGTCGGCGCCCATGGTCGGCCGGCGCCAGGGCGAGCTGGAGCGGGTCTACGTCGAGATGTTCGACGGCTTCGCCCGCATGATCACCGTGGGCGACTTCCCGTTCGGCGCCGAGGAGACCGAGGTGGACGAGGCCCCCCGGGTCGGCGACGGGGTGGCCCGGCTGGACGCGTCGGCACGGATGGAGTTCGCGTCGCCCAACTTCGTGTCCGCCCTGCACCGCATGGGCATCCACGGCAACGCCCAGGGGGCGCGGTTGGGGGAGCTGGGCTTCGACGAGTCGCCCGTGCGGGCCGCGTTCGCCATCGGCCTGCCCTACACCGAGGAGATCGAGCGGCGGAACGTGATCGTCCTGCTGCGGTGTATCCCGTTCCTTCGCCATGGCCGGGTCACCGGGGCCGTCGTCCTGCTGCGCGACGTGTCCGACCTGCGGCGCCGGGACCGCCTGCTGGTGTCCAAGGACGCCACCATCCGGGAGATCCACCACCGGGTGAAGAACAACCTGCAGACCATCTCGTCGCTGCTGCGCCTGCACGGGCGGCGGCTGGAGTCCGACGAGGCCCGGGCCGCCATCGAGGAGTCGGTGCGGCGCATCCGCTCCA
>JALYYN010000563.1 GCA_030946525.1 Actinomycetota bacterium
TAGATGAGGAGCCCTGCCCCCTTCGCGGACAGACCCACGGTCGTCACCAGCGTGTTTACGCTTGCCGTACCCGCTACCCGCCGGTCCAACGTTCCACGCATTCTGCGGGTGGATCCGGAGGTCTGGAATCGGGTCGCAACAGCGACCAACCGGGCCGGTACGCTCGCCCATTGACTGGCGGCATGGGCTACTAGGTGAATCGGCAGCAAGTGGCCTTTTCGGACTCGGCCCTTCCTGAGTCTTAACGCGTCTTGATCGCGCCCAGGAGGGGCCCTCACGGGCCGATTGAGGTTCGCAGGCCGGATTGTGGCCGTAGGTAGCCCGAAATCGTCGCCCGGAGCGGCGAACGCGCCGGGATCAGGCGGCGATGGCGACGGGGGCCGACGCGTCGAACGCGCCGAGTGCACCGAGGCGCTTGAAGTTGGCCACGGTGGCCGCGAGGAGCGCCTGCAGGCGCGTCTTTCGTCGGCCCCGGTAGCGGGCCTTGCGCATCCCAAGGTCCTGGAGGTGGTCGATCTTGCGCTCGACCTTGGACCGCCGGCGCAGCAGCGCCTTGGTCTCCGGCTCGACCTGGGCGGCCCGGGCGGCGGCAATGCGGGCCTCATGGACGCCGACCATGATCTGGCGGCCGCCCTTGGCCTTCGTGCAGTTGGCCACCAGCGGGCAGGCGGCGCAGGTGGCGGGGGCGAACACGAAGCGGGTGGCGGGGCGGCCCTTGTGGTCCCGGGTGGGACGGGCGTCGGTGGTGGTCACCCCGGCCGGGCAGGTGACCGAGACGGACTCCAGGTTGATCTCGAAGTCGGTCTTGGGGAACCGCCCCCCGTTGGTCACCGGCGGCACCTTGGCCACCATCTCGGCCCCTGCGGCCTCAACCGCTTCGCGCACGTCGCCGTCGGAGTAGGCCATGTCCCCGAGCAGGGTGCCGATGAGGATGCCGGGCAGGGCCATGACCTGGCCGAGCAGCCCGACGGCGCCCTCGCCGTCGGCGGCATTGCCGGCCCGCACCTCGACGCCGAGGACCAGTTCGCTGTCCTCGTCGGAGATGACGTCTGGCCGTCGAAACGCCGGGAGGCGGACTTGCGGCCGTGGCGCATCTCGGGGTCAGAGTGTGAGATGACCCGGTCCCGGGCCACGCCCTGGCGGATCTGGGGGTTGGCCTCCCCGCTGTCGTCGGCCTCGACGTCTTGGTCGATTACCTGGGCCAGGAGGTCGGCCGGCTCGCTCACCGCCGGGTCGTCGATGCCGGCCGCCTCGACCAGCAGGGCCATTCCGGGGCCACCAACTCGGCGAGGTGGGCCTTGCGGGTGGCGGGGTCCTGCCAGTCGATGTCGGGCTTGGCCCCACAGAACGGCTCGGCCGCGATGCGGGCCTCCTCGCTGAGGCGCTCGCCGGCGGCCCGCACCACCTGGCGCATGAAGCCTCGCACCAGTTCGTAGGTGTCGGCCACCGCTCCCGCACCGTGCACGGGCGAGGAATCGATGATGGCGGTCAGCTTTCCTTTGAAAACCCCCGCCGCCACCGCCTTCTCGATGGTCTTCTCGAACAGCGTGGCGTCGGCGTCATGCACGACCATGCGGCTGCGCATGAGGCTGAAGGTGGTCGCACCGATACCGGTGAACTCGTCGTTGACGCCCATGGCCGCCTTCCAGTCGGCGTCCACCCGGGTGCGCCGGGAGGTCTCGGCGTCGGAGGTGATGCGGTCGTGGGTGGCGCAGAGCATCGCCCGCACCATCACCGACGGCGGGATCGAGGGGCGGCCCTGGCGCTCGGAGTACAGGTGGGCGTAGTCCTCGTCGGTGACGATCTCATGGCCGTGGTCGGCCATGCGTTCGTAGAACGAACCCTTGGTGACGATGTGTCGCCGCATCACCCGAGTTTCCAGGAGGGACCCTTGTGGATCAACCCGACCGAGCACGCTGACCTCCGGGGAAGTTGGAGAACTACGCCGGTGTCATTCTTCCAAACCCCGTTGCAGATCGCGAGTACCCCAACCGACTTTCTGCTGGCTCACCTAGACGAGGCCGGGCTGGAAGACCACGTCGGCGAAGTACAACTGGCCGCCGCTGTCGACGGACGGGAAGGTGTGGGCGCCGCTCTCGCCCTTGTAGAGGGCGTTGCCGTAGCCGACCGGGTCGCCG
>JALYYN010000004.1 GCA_030946525.1 Actinomycetota bacterium
CCGGCTCGTCGCGGGACCCGTCGAGCACGAGGACCGGGTCGCTCACCGACGAATCATCCCATCGCACCGGCTTCGCCGGGCCTCGGCGTCCGCCAGGGGCGGTCACAGCCCGAGGTCCAACTGGGCGGCGCCGGCGACGGACGGACGCGCCGACGGCGTCGTCGCCGAGCGGGTCCGGGTCGGGTGGGCCGAGCGACCCCCGTGGCGCTCGACCAGCGTCCGGACGGTGGCACCCAGCTCGTTCTGGGTCTGCGTCGGCGCGTAGGCCCTGGGGTAGAGGCGGCGGTAGCGCTCGATCAGATCCGGCCGGGCACCGGCCAGCCAGGCGAGGTAGTGCTCCCGCACGCCGGCCCGGAGATGCAGCAGCAGGGGGGAGATGAAGCGGGCGCCGGCCTCGACGCAGGCCTTGACCACCGCTTCGAGCTGCTCCGGAGCGTCGGAGATGCCGGGCAGGACCGGTGCGAGGAGCACGCCCGACGGCACCCCGGCCTCGTTCAGCCTGGCCACCGCCTCGATCCGCCGCAGGGGGTGGGGCGTGCCCGGCTCCGACATCCGCCACACGTCGGTGTCGAGCGTGCCGATGGAGAAGTTCGCGCCCACCTCGGTCCTACGGGCGGCATCGGACAGGAGATTGAGATCTCGCAGGATGAGCGTGGATTTCGTGAGGATGGAGAACGGGTTGGCCGCCGCCGCCAGCTCGGCCACGATGCCCTGGGTGAGCCGGTACTTCCCCTCGCACCGCTGGTAGGGATCGGTGTTGGTCCCCATGGCGATGTGGTCGCCGGCCCACCGGTTGGGCGCCAGCTCGGCCCGCACCCGCTCGACGGCGTTCACCTTCACCACGATCCGGCGGTCGAAGTCCTCACCGGCGTTCATGCCGAGGTACTCGTGCGTGGGGCGGGCGAAGCAGTAGGAACAGGCGTGTGAGCAACCCCGGTAGGCGTTGATCGTCCAGCGGAAGGGCATCCGCGAGGCCTTGGGCACCTCGTTGACGACCCGGCGGGCGTGGACGTGGAGGAATTCCAGGCCCCGGTACTCGCCGCGGCCGATGTGGCGCTCGACCTCCTGCTCGAACAGGGCGCTCTGCCCGCCGTCGTCGTCGGCCAGGCGCCAGCGCAGCTCCGGCAGGGTCATGGCGCCAGCGTATCGAACTCATGTTCCCTACTGCGGCCCGGCCATAGCGACGTAGGCTCGCCGGCGATGGACCACTTCCAGCAGTACCTGGCCACCGAGGTCGCCCTCGACCACGCCGACGGCCGGCTGACCCGCCGCGAGGCCCTGCGCCGGTTGGGGACCATGGGAGTGACCGCCCTCGGCGCGTCGGCGCTCCTGGCCGCCTGTGCCAAGGACAAGTCGACCGTGACCTCGGCCCAGCCGTCGTCCTCCGCGTCCACTTCGACGACGGCAAGGCCGGTGACCACGCCGGTCCCGACCCAGGACATCACCTATCCGGGACCGCAGGGCACGCTCCTCGGGGCCTATGCGCCGGCGGCCAGGCCCCGGGGGGCGGCGCTGGTCGTGCACGAGAACCGGGGACTGGTCGACAACATCAAGGCGGTCGCCGGGCGGCTGGCCGGCGACGGCTACAGCGCGCTCGCCGTCGACCTGCTGTCCGAGGAGGGGGGTACCGCCAACGTGAACGCCGCCGACGTCAGCACTGCGCTCACTGGTGCCGGGCCGACCCGGATCCGGGCCGATCTGCACGCAGCCACCGACGAGCTGGTCAAGCGGAACCCCGGATCCAAGGCGGGGCTCATCGGCTTCTGCTTCGGCGGGACCGTCGTGTGGGACTTCCTGTCCGACGGCGAGCCCCGGCTGTCGGCGGCGGCGCCGTTCTACGGCACGGTCGCGTCGGACGTCAGCTTCGCCAGGAACAAGGCGGCGGTGTTCGCCCTCTACGGCGAGACCGACAGCCGGGTGAACGCCACCCGGGACATGGCCAAGGCGGCGCTGGACGCAACCACTGTGGCCCATCAGATCAAGACCTATCCCGGCGTTGGCCACGGCTTCTACAGCGACGTCGGCTCCGAGCAGTCCAAGGCCGCGTACTCCGACGTGCTGGACTGGTTCGGCCGGTACCTGGGCTGAGGCGGCGGTGATGCGGCTGCGCCGCCTCCTAGTCTCGTCCGGATGGACGACCGGACCCGGCGCTACCGGCGGGCCCTCGAGGGCCTCATCGGCGTGCCCGCCACCGAGGGCAACCAGGTCGACGTCCTGCGCAACGGCGACCGGATCTTCCCGGCCATGGTGGCGGCGATCCGGGCCGCAACGTCCACCGTCGACTTTCTCACCTTCGTCTACTGGCAGGGCTCGATCGGCCGGGAGGTCGCCGAGGCCCTGACCGAGCGGGCCGCGGCCGGGGTGCGGGTACGGGTGCTGCTCGACGCCTTCGGCGCCTACACGATGGACAAGGGCCTCGTCGCCGCCATGGAGGCGG
Source organism: Actinomycetota bacterium (assembly GCA_030946525.1). Taxonomy (GTDB): domain Bacteria; phylum Actinomycetota; class Acidimicrobiia; order Acidimicrobiales; family AC-14; genus CADCTB01. Next base: position 2,438 of record JALYYN010000004.1, read on the forward strand.
CCGGGGCGCAGGTGGAGTGGTTCCGGCCGGTGAACAAGGTCCGGTTCTGGGAGAACAACCATCGCAGCCACCGCAAGGTCCTCATCTGTGACGAGGACGTGGCGTTCACCGGCGGCATCGGGATCGCCGACGAGTGGCGCGGTGACGCCCGGGAGGCCGGCGAGTGGCGCGACACCCACTTCCGCATCCGGGGGCCGGCCGTCGACGGACTGCGCGCCGCGTTCGTCCAGAACTGGGGCGAGACGGGGCGGCCGCTGTTCGACCTCCGGGTCGACCGCTTCCCCGACCAGCCGCAGGTCGGGACATCGGTGGCCCAGGTCGTCCGGGGGGCGGCCCAGACGGGCTGGAGCGACGTGGCCACCCTCGTGCGATCGCTGCTGTCCCTGGCCGAGGAGCGGGTCCGGATCACCACCGCCTACTTCGTCCCCGACGACGCCATGTGCAGCCTCTTGGCCCAGACGGCGCAGCGGGGGGTGGACGTCGAGGTGCTGCTTCCCGGCCCGCACGTCGACAAGCGGTTCGTGCAGCTGGCCGGCGAGTCGCAGTACGCCGGGCTTCTCGACGCCGGCGTGCGGCTGTGGTCCTACCAGCGCAGCATGCTCCACGCCAAGGTCGTCACCGTGGACCGCACGCTGGCCAGCGTGGGCTCCGCCAACTTCACCACCCGGTCGCTCACGCTCGACGACGAGGTGAACGTGGTCATCCTCGACCCTGCCGTGACCCGCCTCCT
>JALYYN010000006.1 GCA_030946525.1 Actinomycetota bacterium
TGCCCTTGGTGAGCAGGCGCTCGAATCACTGGGTGTCGAAATGAAGGCTCGCCAAAGCAAGCTGGAGCGCTCGACACTGGCTACGTGGCTGCGAATCGTAAAGCGAGAAGCCCTGCGACGCGCGTGACCTGTTCGAGCTGGCGCCGCTTGACTGGAAGCGCTCCTTCAGGAGGGACACTGGGGAGAGAACTAACGAGATTGTGACAATCCTTGGTCCGGGGGCTGGCGGCGACGAGGTCCGGGTAGGTCCGGCTCACCGGCGGCGACGGCTGCCCCGGCTGCCTGCCCCTTGAGTGGAGGACGTCCCGATCGATGGAAACGAGCGCTCGGTTGTGCCATCCGTCCCACGGTCGGCCCGGACAGGGCTGGCGGCCTCCGGCTCCCTCTGTCTCGGCCCCCCAACCCTCCCGAGGCCGCGGCCGCCGCGTGCCGCTGCATTCGTCTTGGACTCAGTCCCCGGGAGGCGGTCTACTCCCGGTCCGGCTCCCCTCCCCCAGGCCCAGCGCGACCGAGGGACCAGAAGGAGGCGACAATGGGCATGCGTGAGACCCTGGCGGAAAGAGATGAGTTTGAGACGTGGGGGCGACGGCTCCAAGAGATCGGCGCCATTCTTTTGCGCTATGGGTTGGTGATCGTCCTGCTGTGGGTCGGTGCGTTGAAGTTCACCGCCTACGAAGCCGCAGCCGTCGAGAAGTTCGCGGGACACAGCCCTCTTCTGTCATGGCTCTCTGGGCTCTTCAGCGTGCGGATATTCTCGAGATTGCTCGGTGTGTTCGAGATTGTCCTGGCGCTGATGATCGCGGCGCGACCGCTCGCTCCGAGGGTCTCGGCCATAGGTAGCCTCGGTGCCCTCCTTCTGTTCCTGGTGACACTGACATTCGTATTCTCCACCCCTGGCGCATGGCAACCTGGGTATGGCATCCCTTTCCTGTCGCCTGACCCAGGCCAGTTCCTGGCAAAGGATGTGGCCTTCGCAGCTATCGCGGCGTGGACGGCGGGCGAAGCTCTCCGCGTCCGACGAGCGTGAACTCAACTCGTCCGGCGTACGCAGCCGGGCTCCCAAGGGATGGGCGCACATTCTTTGATGGGTGGCGCGACGACGGCGGGGAACAGACGAAGGGGATGACGCACGCCCACCAGCCCGTGCCGACCGAACGGGGCCAAGTATAGAGGGCAGCGAGCGCCGTTCCCGGGCGTGTACTCATGCCGGACGCGCTCAGCCGAAGGGATTGGACCCGCGCAACCGCCCTCCAGGGGGAATGTCATTCCCCTGTAATGACGATATCCGGTTCGACTACCTGCATGTCGGGTACCCGGATGGAGACAACCCGCAAACAGCGCGCTCCACGTACAGCAAGGATTAATTTTGAACAAGCGCTCAATCCTGGTCGCATTTGCGGCCAGCGGCCTGCTGGCATTTCCAGCTGCGGGTCCGGCGGCCGCCCTGCCGGCAGGAATCGCCGGCATCCCGATCGCACTACCCGGCGCCGGTGGCGCTCCAGCCACAGGCGCAGACGGTCAGGCGAAGGCCGGCGGTTCCGACGGGAACCTCTACGCGGCGACGAACGGTCTTCTGGGCAATGCCATTCGCACCTTCCACCGGAACCCCGACGGAACTCTCAGGCTCGTGGGCGACACCCCGACCGGAGGTACCGGTAGCAACACCTTCGAGAGCTCTGCCAACGGAGTAGTGCTCGGCGGACTCACGGGGGAGTCCTCGCCCAACAACCTGACCGATCAGGAGAAGTTCCTGTTCGCCGTCAACACCGGCAGCAACAGCGTTTCGGTGCTTCGCGCCAACGGGGACCGGCCCAAGCTGATCGAGACCGAGGCAACGGGGGGGCATCCCCTGAGCGTGACGGTGTCCCGCAACCTCGTCTACGTCCTCAACGGCGGCCTCACCAACGGCATGGGCCTGCCACCCAGCATCACGGGCTACCGCCTGTCCCCGGCAGGAACGCTGACGCCGATTCCCGGTTCAACCCAGCCGGTCTCCGGCGGTGTGATCTCGGGAAGCACGCAGGTCTCGTTCAACCCCGCCGGCGACGTCCTGGTCGTGACCGAGAAGACGGCGAACGTCATCTCGACCTACCGGGTGGGTCCCGACGGCGTGGCCGGCCCGCCGATCACCAACGCCAACAGCCCCGGCAGCGTCGGGCCATTCGGCTTCACCTTCACGAAGGCCGGGCAGTTGCTTTCGGCCCAGAATTTCGGAGGGTTGCCGCTGCTCGGCGGGGCCAGTTCGTTCACCATCAATGCGGACGGGACGCTGACTCCTCTGACGTCGACGATCAGCAACGGCCAATCCGACACGTGCTGGATCGTGGTGACCGATGACCAGCGGTTCGCCTTCACCACTAATGCCCAGAGCAACACCATTTCCAGCTACCGGGTCGGACCGGATGGACGACTGACGTTGCTGGCCGGCGTGGCGGCGAGGACTGACGAGCTGCCCGGGGTAGGGCCCACGATCCTTCCCGCCGACATCACCCTCAGCCGTGACAGCCGCTTCCTGTACGAGCGCAACGTGATGGACGGCGACGTCAACGCCTACGCCGTTGGTTCCGACGGCTCGCTGACCTTGCTCCAGCGCATCAACGGGGCGCTTCCCCTGGGCGCGATTGGCGTCGCCGGAGCCTGACCTGTCGGTCGACGGGGGACGGGCCGGCCGGAGCCGATACCCGTCGCCCGTCCCCCGCCCAAAGCTGGGCGGGAGGACGAACCGCGGGACGCGAGGTCCAGTAACGACGTCGAAGGTGTCGTCGAGCAGCCGCCAGTGAGGAGACGGCGGCGACAAGCGCAGCGGGCGCAGACCAGCGGCTGGATCCCGGCAGGATGGTCATGACCGGCTACGTAGGGCGGTCCATGCTCGCCGGGTTTCGGGCATCACCGCCGGGACCATGGCGAAGGTGGCGGCCGCCCCCAGCAGGCACCAGGAGCAGAACTTGCGGTGCTTTGAGCCCTGCTCGGCAGTCAGCACCGCAGCCCAGAGCGCGTCGAAAGCCACCTTGGCGGCCAGCGCCAGCGGAAGGAGCGGCTGCGTCTCGGCCCGGTCGGCGCCACCGGCCGCAGCCAGAGCCAGCGTCACCGCATAGCTGGCCAGGCCGAGGGCGGCGTCGGGGGTCTTGAACAGGGCGTAGGCCTCGCCCGAGGCATCCACCCCGTCGGCGTCGAGGGGCCCGAGCGGGGGTTCGGGAAGGTGGTCGATGATTCCCATCTGGTACAGGGTGATCAGCCCCATCGACGCCGAGGCGGCGAGGGA
>JALYYN010000023.1 GCA_030946525.1 Actinomycetota bacterium
CTCAGACCTCCGGGAGTAGTTCGCTGACCAGGGGTTTTGGTCACATGGAGTTTGCATAAGTATCCCGGTTTCAAGTTCCCGGCTGCGCTAGGATTGAGGCCGTGGGAGCCACCGCCGTAGCGTTTGAGGGAATGCCCGGGCGCGAGGAGTTGCGGCGGCACCACGCCGACGGCTCGGTCGTCGTCAGCTGGGGTCCCCGGGTGCTGTTCCGCTTCGACGAGGCCGACACCGGCATGAGGAACCTGGCCATGGTCGCCCTGGCCGAGGCAGGGGTGGCGGGGACCCAGGTGGCGTCGCTGTTCGGTTTGAGCTCTGATCACTTCTCCACGCTCCGGGTCCGCGCTCGGCGACTTGGGTCCGCCGAACTGGTCCGCCCGATGGGCCGGCCCCCGAAGCTGACCGGCGCGGACACGGCGAAGGCCCGGCGCTGGTCGGCCGAGGGAATGACCGGCACCGACATCGCACGACGCCTTGGAGTGAGCGGCGCCACGGTGAGCCGGGCGCTGGCCGGAGCCAGCGTGGCGTTGGAGCTGGTGGCCGAGCCAGTCGACGACGACGTCGCCGACGACATCGCCGAGGACGATTCCGCCGACGCCGATGGGGCCGGCGTCGGCGATGGTGCTGCGGATGCCGCCATCGTCGAGGACCGCGAGACCGCCGGGACGGCCCGTCTCGGCGAGGTCGAGGTGGGTAGCCGTTACGCAGGGGCGATGCTGCTGCACCCCTTCCTCGACCTCGTCGGTGCCGGTGACGTGCTGGCCCGGCTGGGTTCGGGGCCGGCCCGGCGCTATGACACCACTGCGGTGGCGCTGTGCGCCATGTTCGGCCTGGCGCTCGGGACCGGATCGGTCGAGGCCACCAAGCACCCGGGCCGGGCCGACCTCGGGGCGCTGGCCGGGATCCGCAGCGCCCCCGAGCTGGCCACGATGCGCGCCCGCCTGGGCGCCATGGCCGACGGTTGTGACCCACTCGCGCTGCAGGCGGCGCTGGCCCGGGGCCTGATCGCCACCGCCGCGCCGCCCGAGCAGGTGTTCTTCATCGACGACCACTTCGTCCCGTACTACGGGGCGGCCCCGGTGGCCAAGGGCTGGAATACCAAGCGCCGCCACGCCCAGCCGGGGCGCGACGACACCTATATATGCGATCTCTCGGGCCGGGCGCTGTGCTTCACCTCCTCGGAGCCGTCGGGGCTGTCGGCGACCATGCGCGCCGCGGTGGGAGAGCTTCGCTCGGTGTGCGGGGAGCTCCCAATCACCTTGGGCTTCGACCGGGGCGGCTCTTACCCCGTGGCGTTCTCGTGGCTGCGCGCCCAGGGGGTGACCTGGCTCACCTGGCGGCGGGGCGACCTCGTTCCCGTCGAGGCCACACCCCGGTGGTCGTGGTTCGTCCTCGACGGGCGCCGCCACAGCTACCGGGTGGCCGATGAGAGCATCGACCTCCCCGGCTACGGGCCGGCCCGACAGGTCACCCTGTTCGAGGCGGGCGTGGTGGTGGCCCAGGTCCTCACCTCGGACCTGGTCTCGACCCCGGCCCGCCTGGTCCACCTGCTGCGGTGCCGGTGGCGGCTCGAGAACGTCTTCAAGTACCTCACCGCCCACAACGGCATCGACTCGCTGTGCGATTACCGGATGGACGTGGTCAGCGACCAACGGCCGGTGGCCAACCCCGAGCGGGTCGCGGCCAGGGCGACGTTGCGCGCCCTCCAAGCGGAGCTGGTGGCCACCGACGGGGCTCTCGGCGCCGCCTTCGCCTCCAGCGGCCACAGCGCCGCCAAGCTCGCAGAGCTGGCTCGCCTGAAGGACAGCCGGGCCATGCTGGTTGACGAGATCGAGGAGGCGGAGGCAGAGCTGCGATGCCACCGGGCCAAGCTCGCAGCAACCGACCTCGACCCCAGCGCCACCCGGGCGCTGCCCCGCCTGCACCGGCGCAGCCTGCAGATGGTCCTGCGGCTGCTCGCCTACAACGCCGAGCTGTGGTTGTCCGAACGCTTTGACGCCTACTTCGCTGACCCCGACGAGGTCCGGGCCACCACCCGCCACCTCCTCGCTCAGCCGGGCAGGATCGCCTACGGCCCGAGCCGCGTCACCGTCACCATCGACCGACCCGATCAGCCCCGCGTCGCACTGGCCCTCCACCTGTTGGCCGAGGAGCTCAACGCCACCCCGGCGTGCATTCCCGGCGACACCCGGCCGATCACCTACCGGATCAGTGCCTGAAACCGTGCATCTGCGAGCCGACTACTCCCGGAGGTCTGAGGCTCGCCATCATCCTGTCCTACGACGGCGAGTTCGCGACCTTCATCAAGGACTTCGTCGACTATGCCGGCACCGAATTCGATAAGCTCCTAGAGTTCACGGCCGAAGGAGCGGCTCTGACACCGGTCAAGGAGCATCTGGCTGCATTAGCGCCTTCGTCTCCGATAATGATGCCTCCCAGCACGGGCCGAACAGCCAGGCTGCCATGTTCAACGCCTACCAGTTTCCAGCGGAGCTCATTGTGGCGGATATGCCAACGTAGTGTCGCAACGCCGGCTAATCGGGCTCGTCCTCGGGAAAGTTGCAGCGAAAGTGGACCGGGCGGCTCCTCGCCTTGATTCCTCTCTGCGCTCGCCTCGCGCAAGGCTGTGTGCGCTGGCCTGGCCGCTGATGAGCAAACTATCCCTGGATCGGGCAGAATCTGCCGCTCGGGACCTGAGCGGGGTTCCAGAACTGGAGGAGGCGGAGGCATGACCATCATCAAAGGCAGTGGCTCGCACGTGTTCGGCCGGGCACGGCCCTCTCGTACTTCGACCTTCCCTTTGTCCGTCACGCCCCCGCGTGACACCCATTTCCGCGACCTGCCGGCGCCGACGGGATCTGAACCGTTTCATCTCGATCTCAAGAACGTCATCCCGGCTGCCGCGTACAAGGCGATCGCCCAGAAGAAGAAGCTGACCTTCCACCTCAACGGCGACATGGGCGGCATCAACTACGCGGTCCCCCAAGAGCTGGTGGCCGCAGGGATGGAGGCCGACTTCGACACCAAGGCTGGACCGGAGTCGAATCCGGCGTTCCTCTACGTCAACGGCGACTGCGTGTACTTCAACGGAGAGACGTCGAAGTACTACGAGCAATTCTACCACCCCTACTCGTTCTACCCGGGCCCTATCTTCGCCGTGCCCGGCAACCACGACGGAGAGAACCTGCCGGGCCAGAACACTCTCGACGGCTTCGTCAGGAACTTCTGCGCCCCCAAGCCGGTGAAGCTCCCGGAGTCGGGGGACTCCCAGCGCACGGCGCAGGTACAGCCGAATCCGTACTGGACGCTGGTGACGCCCCTGGTCAACATCATCGGGCTCTACAGCAACGTGCCCGAGGGCGGCGAGATCCGGTCGCCGCAGACCGAATGGCTCGTCAACGAGCTCAAGACCCTCCCCACCGATGTGCCACTGCTAGTCGCCATGCACCACCCCGTCTACTCAGCCGACGACCACCACTCGGGCAGCATCGCCATGAAGACGGCGCTCGAGACCGCCACCGCCGCGGCCAAGCGCCATCCCGACATGGTCGTTGCCGGACACGTGCATGACTATCAACGCCTGACCAAGCAGCAGCCGGACGGCACGGTGGTGCCCTACCTGGTCACCGGGGCGGGCGGCTACCACAACCTGCATTCGATCAGGAAGGTCAACGGTCAGAAGATGATCCCGCCGGTCACCTTCGACGGGGGCAACAACGACCCCGTGACGCTCGAACAGTACGTGGACGACCATCACGGCTTCCTCCGGGTCGAGGTGACCGACGGCCTCATCACCGGCCGGTACTACGAAGTCCCGCGGCCCCAGGACCCGTTCAGCAAGGGGAACAAGCTCATCGACTACTTCGAGTTCGACTGGCGGACGAGGCACTACGTGCCCAATAAGCTCTGAGCTCGAGGCACTGGCGGAGGAACGCCCCGACACTGCCTGGTGTTCCTGAGGGGTCTAGCGCTGAGTAGAGCGGCCAAGGGGCTGTCCGGCTTCGATGTTCGCTAGCTCGGAGATGGCCCCCGTGCCCGCTCTGGCTCATACGAACTGCACTCCCCGATCGCTGGCGGTTGGTCCCCTGGTCTTGGCCCTCGGTCCATCCCGTTGCGGCTCCGACAGCGTGGGCGCAGCTCCGGAGCCCGACGTCGCGTCCTCGTCTTGCCACAGGCCAGGCGGGCGGCGCCACCTCGGGTTGCTGCGGGTGAGACGGCCGTCGCTGGCGACGGGCTACATCCGGTCCTGGGTGTTCGGAACGACAGCCCGGCGGGACTGTCGAACATGACGAGTCGCCGCCTTGGCAGCATTCCAACCCTCTACCGTGAAGATGATGATTGGTACCAGCAACACGGGATAGTGCTCGAACAGCATCGATATACGCCTTTCGTCGTTGTGAAGAACGGTTCAGGGGAATGTGATGCTCAGGACCGGGTGAAGCTCCACGCCGTTGGGGGCAACGCCCGTCTGGCCGTGGACGAAATCGAAGAAGCCGATCCCCTCCACGTGCACCGGAATGCTGGTGCCAACGATCATCGGCGTCTCGTTGCCGACGACCAACTCGGCGAGAGCCGCGATCTGCACGTGAAACCGGTCAGAGAACCCCTTCCGGGCCGCAGTGATCTTGGCCAGGAACGGGCTACTGGCGTCAACGGCCGTCGGATCAGGGATCTCGGCGATCATGGTCTGGTTGCTGGCGTCGGCGAGCACGAGATGGTAGTCCTGATCGCCTTCCAGCTTGTAGCCGACGAGCGTCGCGTCGATGGCCCAGACCGTGGTCTCGACCCCGCCATCGGGATTCCTCGCATGGCGAATGTCCGCCGGGACAGGCACCGACCGCAGCGCGGCGATGGTGGTCGGCGTGACTTTCTGTGCGTCGATCGAGTGTGCGCCGGGATCGGATCCGGTCTTCACGGCCCAGCGCTCGTGAACGGCCGCTGCAAGCGCTTCGCCGGCGAGCAGGGATTCGCTGCGGGCGACCGTGGTGTCCAACCCAAGTTCCTCGTTGCCGAGGTTGTCCATCTCTCAGGCCTCCTGTGAGCTCGCCGGGCTAGAGACTCAGACCGTAGCAAAGGGCAAGCGAGTGGCCGCACCGCCTGGGTAGCGCGCTGACCACGCGTCGAGCGAAGCAAGGGACCTGCCGCCGCGCGGCCCTACGTTCATGTTCGCGCGCCGATGCTCCAAAAGCCGCCGGTTTCCATGGCCGTGATCGGCCCCAAGCGCAACACTGAGTCCGCTCCGTCACCTCGACCGGCCAAGCGTCCGTCTCCTGAGACGCAGGACCGCCGGAGCGCACAGACGGCCCAAGATGGCGCTCAGCTGGAGGCCACCCGCTGCTCAGCGGCGCCCAGCTCGTCCAGAATTGGAGCGCCAGTCCCTCCCCACTCCTGAGCGCACACGGGACGGTGGCTTGGGCAGATATGGTGACGG
>JALYYN010000024.1 GCA_030946525.1 Actinomycetota bacterium
AGGCTCAGACCTCCGGAAGTAGGGCCGGCCAAGTGTTGAGATTCATGCCGGGCTGACCTGGTAGGTGATGGGGCGGCGGTCGCCGGGGATGTGCGCTGGGGTGGTGTTGAGCTCGTCGATCAGCAGGGTGAGGGATCGGGCGATCCGAGGGGTGTCGGGTCGGTCGAGGATCACGGTGATGGCCTTGTTCTGGTATCGAATGGTTCCGCCCTGGTGGAGCAGGTGGCGGGTGATGGCGCGGTACTCGTCGTCGTCGTTCAGGTAGGCGTTCAGGTGCTCGGCCAGCCACGCCTCGGCGTTGAACGCGAGCAGCCGCAGCACCATCTGCAGGCCGCGGCGGGCCAGGTGGGGGCGGGCCCGTTTCGCGTCCGGGTCCAGCTCGGTCGTCAGGACCTTGGCGGGGATCGGTTTCTGGGCGGCCTTCGCGTCATCGAGCGCGGTTTGGGCGGCCCGGACCCGGGCGTGCGCGCCGGGCAGCGCGGCATTCTTCTCCTTCAGGGTCGTGTCGCTGTCGTTGAGCAGCTGTGGCAGGGCGCGTTCGGCGGCGACCAGCTCGGCCTCGGCGGCCTTGACCCGTTTGCGGGCGGCGAGGCGGGCCGGGTTGGTGACCTTCCGGTCGTCGGGGCCGATGTCCATCCCGTAGCAGGCGATCGCGTCGATGCCGTTGTGCTCGGAGGCGTACTTGAACATGTTCTCGATCCGCCACCGGGAGCGCAGCCAGCAGACCAGGTCCGCGCCGGCGGCGGCCTGCTCGCTGGTTAGGACCTGCAGCACTGGCCGGTCGTGCTCGTACAGGGTGAGCTGCCGCGCCGGGCCGTAACCTTTCAGGTCGACCGTCTCGTCGGCCAGCATCATGGTGACCCGGTTGCCGTCGCGGACGGTGACCGATTCCGTTGGTGTAGTGGTGGTTTCAGCCAGGGGCGCGCGGCGGTAGGTGACCCAGTGCGCGCCCGCCTCGCGGCAGGTGGTGAAGGTGGCGGGGTAGGCGCCGCCGCGGTCGAACCCGAGCAGCACCGGCGCGTTCGGGCCGATCACCTCGCGTAGCTGCGCGAGCACGCCCGGCAGGGTCTGGCTGAGCCCGGTCGGCTCGCCGGTGCCGAACACGACGGCCCGGCCGCGGGCATCAACGAGCAGGGTGTCGTCCCGGCCGGGCTGGGCGTGGCGACGTTTGGTGTTCCAGCCCTTAGCCACTGGGCGCGCACCGGCGTACGGGACGAAGTGGTCATCGACGAAGTAGACGGCGTCCCCGGCGGGGTCGGCGGCCAGCATCCGCGAGGCGAAGGCCCGCTGCAGCCCGAGCGGGTCCGACCCGTCCGCCAGGCAAGCCAGTCTGGTCCGCAGCGTCTTCAGCTCGGGGATGACCTCGAGCCCGAGGGCGGCGCCGGCCTGTGCCCGGGACAGGTGCTTGGCGCCCTCGAGGGTGCCGGCCCCGAGCGCGAACCCGAGCGTCGCGCCGGTCAGCACGGCCAGGTCGTCATACCGGCGGGCCGGGCCCCCAGTCAGCGCGGCGAAGACGCCCGGCGCGTCGACCCGGTCCAGGTAGGTGTGCAGCAGCATCGCCCCGGCGTACCGGCACGAATACGTCCCGGCGGCGATCCGGGACGAACCCGCGAGTACCGGTGCGCCACAGTCCGACTCGTCAACCTGGCCCTCGACGCTGAGCCCCCGCACCGTCTCGACGCCAGGCTCGGCGACCAACTCCTCGGCCGGCTCGCCGCTGGCTCCCTCGACCGGCTCCTGCGGCAGTTGCCGCTGGACGGGAGTCGAGCCCACCCGGGCGAGTAGCTCGCTGATCACCGACTGTGTGACCGACAGCCGGCTGGCGATCTCCTGCTGGGTCCATCCCTGTCCCGCCCAGGCCCGCGCCTGACGGACCTGCCGCTCGGACAGCTTCGGCGGACGGCCTCGGCGACGGACCAAACCAACGGACCCGTCCTGCCGGGCCCGGCCGCGCAGGATCGACACGTACGTCGCGCTCAACCCAAACACAGCGGCCACCTCATCGACGCGCCGCTTGGCGTCGGTCAACGCCACGATCGCCAAGTTGCGCATCCCGGTGTCATCGGCGTCGTAGCGGTAGAGCACCGAACGGCCGGCGGTCACCAGGACCTGCCCCTCACTGGCGTGCAGACGCAGCACGTCCGGTTCCGGCATCCCCTCGAAAATGTCCTGCTCCACCCCCGGATCCTATCACAGATCTTATCTGTTTTCCGATAGGAGTTCGCCAAGAAAAGGCCCTGCTCACAGGGCTGGTCGCTCACCTACTTCCGGAGGTCTGAGCCTGCTCGAGCGGGTATGCCGGAATAGATCTATAACCTTGAGCAAACCGAGACTGGGCGTCAGAAGCACTGGACCGGCGGGCGAGGCCGCGAAGATCGGGCCGGGTCCGCAATGTCTGTAGTCGGGCCGGGTGATGACAGTAGACGGGCGTTCGGAGGCCAGTGGGTTGAGAGCTAGTCGAGGCGAGGGACGGGCGGGCACCGGGGCCGGGTCGATACGGGCCGTGCCGACCGCGGAGTGGCTGCGGGAGCAGTACGTGGTTCACCGCCACAGTGCGGCTCAGATCGCTGAGTTGTGTGGCTGGTCAGAGCAGTTCGTCCGGGACCGGCTGATTGAGGCCGGCGTCGCCTTCCGCAGGTTGCAGGGCAACGTCGCCAACGGTGGGGTGCTGGAGGACGGGGCGTTGACGATGTTGGTGGCTGAGGGACTGTCCGCGGCGCAGATCGCAGCCCGCACCGGGTACAGCATCGCGGGGGTCTACAAGAGGCTTCGACGGGTCGGGCTGACGGTGAAGCGCACCGAGCACCAAGCCGTCCTGTCCGAGGTCCGACGCCTGTACGAAGAAGGCAACAGCGCCAACCAGATCGGCAAGCTACTCGGGCACGGAGAACGGTGGGTGATCGAGCGGCTGCGCGCCGAGGGCGTGCCGCTGCGTGTTGAACGGAAAGGACCCCGCCGGGTTCTGGATCCGGCACGGGTGCGGGAGTTGATTGACGAGGGG
>JALYYN010000052.1 GCA_030946525.1 Actinomycetota bacterium
CGTCTCTGAGCTCGGGGATCTTGGCCCGCATCCGGCCCTTGGCCATCTCGGCTAGCACGTCAGGGTCGCGCTGGCCGGCCACGAGCGCGTCGATCATCTCCCGACCGGACTTGGTCAGCACCGACGAGGCCACCGACGACAGCTTGACCCCGGCGTCCTCCAGCACCTTGTGCAGCCGCTGGGTCTCCCGGCCCCGCTCCTCGATCACCGACTTGCGGTAGCGGGTCAGGTCCCGCTGCTCGCGGGTCGGGCGGGGCGGGATGAAGGAGGGCCGCACCAGACCGTGCTCGAGCAGCTGGACTCCCCATTGTGCGTCCGCCACGTCGGTCTTGCGACCGGGGACGTTGCGCATGTGGCGGGCGTTGATGACCCACACGTCGTCGATGGCCTCTTCCAGCACCCAGTGCACGGGCTTCCAGTAGACGCCGGTGGCCTCCATGCCCACCAGCGTGACCCCTCGCTCGACCAGCCAGTCCGACAGCACCAACAGCTGGGATGTCGTGGTGCGGAACTCGGCGACTTCCTCCCGTCGCCCGCCCTCACCATCGGGTACTCGGGCGCAGGCCATCACGGTGTCGCGGTGCACGTCCAAGAACGCGCAGCGCTCGACCACCACTTGCATGCTCATCAACTCCCTTCCGGACTCGGCCACCAAATGGTGTGCCGACCGGATGGGGACCTCGTCATGAAGAGTCTGAGGTGCGTGCTCGAGGCAACAGGACGGAGCGCCCGAGATCCCCGCGTCAAGCTAATAACGGGCTCCGAGCGCCATAGTCGCACGACGTCTGCCCGAGCCGGCACGCGCCGATTCTCATCCGCCGAGGGCGGCCCCGCCAGGGGCCATGGGAGCTAATGACCGATGATGGCGAGGCAGCCGCCATCTCGGATGTAGCCGCCGACATCGACAGCCAGAACGCCGTCGAGAATATTTCCGAAGACGCAGCCGGCGGCAACCTCGGCGCCGAACGCGGTTCCCGGCAGATAGCGGGCATTCGTCATGACCTGGACGAAGGTCTTGGGCGGCAGCACGGCCATCATCGCCCCTTGCACGGCTTCCACCGCCGGCGCTCTTTCGCCGCTCCGGGCGAGGGGCGAAAGCGCGTCACGGACCCTGGCCGCAGAGCCCTGGGCCTTGACGGTATCCCCGGCGAACGGCAGCCGCTCGGCGTAGCGGACGTTGTCCCGATGCAACTGCTCAAATCCGACCGCGCATGCATTGGCGGCCACGCACGGGCTCGCGGTAGTGGGACTTGTGCTGGTAGCCGCAGGCCTTCCGAGGCGAGCTCCACAGCTGACGAACGCAAGTCCTGAGAGCAAAATGGTTGCGAGCACGGTCCGCTTCGGGCACGGTCGCCTCGCGAGCCGATCCCCCATGGAACGACTGTAGCGAGCCTCTGGCCAACGCTGGCCAACGCTGGCAAACGCCGGCCACGAGCAGGCTCGACAGGCGGCGGCTCAGGGTGCCCAGACCAACCGAGGCCGCTACAGCGCGGTCCACCTGTTCCTCCACACCATCGGCAACCCAGGCTCGAAGGCCGCGCCTACATCCGCCACATCCAGCCGATGCTGGACCACGCCGAGCTGTCGACCACCCAGAGCCCAGGTCCCGGTCAAAGGCCGTCGGAGCCCCCCATGGCGGAGGACGAGGATGGACGACTTGCCGGCCGATACCCGAGACCTACACCTGCGCCCGCTGAGCGCAAGATGACCACCCCGCCGCCAGCCGCTCCCAGCGGTGGAGGCAAGGGGCAGAATGGAGGCCATGAGCGTGGGTGAGGATCTCCTCGAACAGCGCCGCCGTCGGCGTCGGGCCGGCGATCCTCGGCTGAGCGACGCCGACCGGGAGATCCTGCGGCGCATCACCAGCGGTGATCTGGCCCCTGCCTTCCAGGCCGCCCTCGACGCCGACGTGACGGACGACCCGGTGCTGGGCGGACACGACCGCGACGCGTGACCAGCACAGCGGTGGCTGAGCGGTGATCGTCCTCGACGAGTACCTGGCCGTGCGCGTGGTCGGCGGCGCCTGGCCCGAGGGCCTGCCCGACGACGAGGACCTGGGCCTTCCCGCCAGCCGCCACTGGCGCCTGCTGCAGCGGGTGCACGCCCCCGGCGACGGCCAGCTG
>JALYYN010000145.1 GCA_030946525.1 Actinomycetota bacterium
GGTCTGGGCCAGCCGCCCGACGCCGAAGCCGCCGGCGGGGGTGGACGGCGCCGCCGTTGCGCCCGTCGACCGGCCGGATCCGCCGCAACCAGCCAGCAGTGCGGCGGCGACCGCCATCGGCAGCCACCGTCTCGGGCTCACGGCGACGACGCTACCGGGGCAGCCTTACATGGACAGAACAGAGCTCGCAGCCGCCGTTCGAGCCGGCGACGAAGGACGCTCAGTGGCGGCTACGATGCCCCGCTACAAAGCGTTGGGCCGCTCCGCCCCGTCCGGACCGGCCAGCATCAAGCCACCGGGTACGACACGGGTCAGGTTGTCCCGCTGCTCGTTCAGGCGGCGCAGGAACCAGTCCCACGACGCCAGCCAGTCCCTGTCCTGCAACGCCAACCTCGACCACAGCCGTCCCACGCCACCTCGGTGGCCGAGACGGGGCGTCAGTGGTCATTCCAGGCCGAGATTTCGCCGGGCCAGGGGATGGACCTCGTACCCAGCGCCACGTCGGTCGGCATGTCGGGGTCAGCCGATGGGCTGCGACGGCAGCGATTGCTCCAGCTCGCACAGCGGGGCAAAGAGGTCGCCGTCGGCCGCCACCCGTCGGAGGACGTCCGCCGCCTCGAAGACCAGGGAGTCAGGGTCGCCGCATTCCACTGTTCGCTCGACCTCCTCCCACGTCACCGGCGTGGACACGGTGGGGCGGGGACGGGCCCGTAGGGAATAGACACAGACGGTGGTCTTGGAGTCGTCGTTCTGGCTCCAGTCGATGAAGACCTTGCCCGTGCGGAGCTCCTTCTTCATCACCGACAGCGCCTCTGCGGGGTGCTCCTGCTCCATCCGGCGTCCCAGGGCGTGGGCGAAGGGCTTGGTCTCGTTGTATGTGACCGGCGTGTTGAGCGGGACGTAGAGCTGCAGGCCCTTCGACCCCGATGTCTTGGGGAACGACTGGAGGCCAAGGCCGTCGAGCACCTCCCGCAGCCACAGCGCCACCCGGCCGCATTCGACGACGGTGGCGGGGGGCCCGGGATCGAGGTCGAAGACGACCATGGTGGGGCGCTGGACATCGGAGGCGGCGGCCAGTGACGTGTGCAGCTCCAGCGACGCCAGGTTGGCCACCCAGACCAGCCCGGCCAGCTCGTCGATCAGGCAGTAGTTGACGTCGGCCTTGTTCCGGGCGCTCCACACCGCCAGCGTCTCGACCCAGGGCGGGCGGTGCTTGGGACAGTTTTTCTCGTAGAAGAACTGTCCGTCGATCCCGTTGGGGTAGCGCTTGAGAGTGAGCGCCCGCCGCCGGAGATGGGGCAGCAGCGCAGGGGCGATCCGGGTGTAGTAGTCGATCACCTCGCCCTTGGTGAAGCCGGCCTCGGGATAGAGCACCTTGTCCAGGTTCGACAGCTTGAGGGCACGCCCCTCGACATCGACCTCGATGGCGGCCGGCGTCGGGCTCACTTCTTCTCGGACTTCTCGCCGGGCTCGTCCTTCTTGGATCCGTCCTTGCCGGACTTCACGGCGGCGAGGCTGGCTTCGAGCGCGGCCATCAGGTCGACGACGCGGGGCGCCTCCTCGGCCGACTCTTCCCGGACGATCTCCTGCCCCGACGCCTTCTTCTCGATCATCGCCAGCACCCTCTCGCGGTACTCGTCCTTGTACTTGGCCGGCTCGAACTCGGTGGTGAGGGAGTCGATGAGCGAGCGGGCCATCTTCTCCTCCCGCTCGGTGACGTCGACCTCCTCGTCGGGCAGGTCGAGCTCGTCGGGCGGCACCACCTCGTCGGCGAAGAGCATGGTCTCGATCACGAGGGCGTTGCCGACGGGACGGATGGCGGCCAGGTACTGCTTGGTCCGCAGCACCATCCGGGCGATGCCGACCTTGTTGGTCTCCCGCATGGCGTTGCGGAGCAGGGCGTAGGCCTTCTGGCCCCCCTTGTCGGGCACCAGGTAGTACGGCCGGTCGTAATACATGGGGTCGATGGTGTCGAGGTCGACGAAGTCCTCGATGTCGATCGTCTTGGTGGCCTTGGGGTCGAGGGCGTCGAGCTCCTCGGGGGTGATGGTGACGTAGTTGTCCGGGGCGATCTCGTAGGCCTTGACGAGGTCGTCGTAGGGGACCTCCTCGCCGGTGGCCACCGAGACCCGCTTCTGGCGTATCCGCGACTTCGACTTGCCGTCGAGCTGGTGGAAGCGGACGTCCTTCGACGTCACCGCGCTGAACAGCTTCACCGGCACGTTCACCAGCCCGAAGCTGATGGCGCCGCTCCATATCGGCCTGGGCACCGTGCGATCGTACGTCGGCGGAGAGCCGCCATGACACGTCGGCGGAGAGCCGCCATGACACGTCGGCAAAACCGGTTTCCTCACGGCGGATGACGGGAACGGCTACCGCATGCCCAAAGTCGATCCTGCATCCGGAGAGCCCATGACCGACGCCCCTGAGGGGCCGCCCACTGAAGCCGGGGGGAAGATGGCCGGGGACCCCGGCATGGAGAACGCCACGGAGAACGGCGCCGGGGGCACCACCCCCGGTGGCGGACCCGACAGCACCAGCAACCGGGAGCTGCCCGGCGAGAAGGGCGGCGCCGCCGGCGGTGGCTGAGCCGGAGTAGTCCTCCTCACCACACCTGCCGGACCCGCATCGGGGTGGGCCGGCTGTCGAAGGTGGCCATCATGTCCTCGTCGGCCAGCACCTGGCTCGGGTCGAGGTCGGTGCGGAAGCCCTGGATCGACGGCTGGCGGAGGGTGCCCCCCTCCGTCACCTCGTTGTAGGCGACCTCGACCACCAGCAGCGGTTCGACGTAGTGCAGCGTGCCGATCAGCTTCTCGAAGAACGGGCTGTCGGCACGTGCCGTGCGGGTGAACACGTCGGTGAGCTGGCGGATGAGGTCCTGCGAGAGCCCCGACCCGGCCAGCCCGCTGAAGTGCAGCCGGCCCGTGCTGGTGCCCGTGCCCGTCGTCGGCTCGAGCCCCCAGCAGCCGAGGGCGAGCGAGCCGATGGAGCCCGACCGCCCGCCCTGTCCCGGTGACCAGCCGCCGACCACGAACTCCCGGCGCTTGATGCACTTGACCTTGATCCACGCCTGTGACCGGCGGCCCGGGAGGTACGGGGCGTCGGTCCGCTTGGCCACGTAGCCCTCCATGCCGATCTGGCGGCAGGCGGCCAGCAGATCCCCCGGCGGCGCCAGCGGGAGCAGGGGCGAGGTGTGCCAGGAGGGCCCGTCCAGGCCCAGGCCCTCGAGCACCTCCCGCCGACCCACCTGCGGGCGATCGGTGAGCAGCTCACCGTCGAGCCACAGCACGTCGAACAGCAGCAGCTCGACCGGCACCTCCCGCCGCAGCTGGGCGGGCGGCGACCGCACGTGCATCCGGCGCTGCAGGCGCTGGAAGCTGGGCCGGCCGGTCCGGTCGTCGAAGGCGACGATCTCCCCGTCCAGCACCGCCGAGCGGCCGCCGAGGTTCCCGACCAGGCCCGCCAGCTCCGGATAGCCGCCAGTCACGTCGTTGCCCAGCCGGCTCATGACGGTGACGCTGCCGTCGTGCACGGTGACGACGGCCCGCACGCCGTCCCATTTCGGCTCGATCAGGTACCCGTCGAAGCTGGCCGGCAGCCTCGGCGTGGTGGCCAGCATGGGGGCCAGGACGGGCGGCGCGTCGGTCATCGGGTGGTCTCGGGCCGGATCACCACCAGTCGCTCCTCGGTCATGGCCCGCACGGCCCAGGCCGGACCCTCCTTGGTGTTGCCGCTCTCCCGCACGCCGCCGTAGGGCATCTGGTCGGCCCGCCACGTGGGCACCTCGTTGATGAGAACAGCGCCGAAATGCAGGGCCCGCGCCGCCCGCATGGCCGACGCCAGGCCGGCGGTGAACACCCCGGCCTGCAGGCCGTAGCGCGTGTCGTCGGCCAGGCGGAGGGCCTCATCGAAGCCGTCGCAGGCCTGGACGGCGACGACCGGGCCGAACACCTCGTCGCGGCAGACCTTCATGTCGGGCGTGACACCCGCCAGCACCGTCGGCCGCAGGACCCCGTCCTCAAGCTCCCCGCCCGTCCGGACCGACGCCCCTGCGGCGGTCGCCTCGTCGATCCACGCCTTCACCCGGTCGCGCTCGCCCTCGCTAATGAGCGCCGACACGTCGGTGGCCTCGTCCAGCGGGTCGCCGACGACGAGGTCTGAGACCAGCTCGGTCAGGAGGTCGGTGAACGGCTCGGCCACGTCGGCGTGCACGTAGATCCGCTGCACCGAGACGCACGACTGGCCGGCGTGGCTGAAGCCGGCGGTGGCGATCGACCGGGCCGCGGTCTCCCAGCCGCCGTCGGCGTCGATGACGACCGGCGAGCTGTTGCCGAGCTCCAGGGCGACCTTTTTCCGGCTCGTCTTGGCGGCGATCCCCCAGCCGACCTCGGACGAGCCGGTGAACGACACGTAGGCGATGTCGGGATGCTCGACCAGGGCGTTGCCGACCTCCGCCCCGCCACCGGTGATCACCTGCAGGTAGCCCGGGGGCAGGCCGCACTCGTCGACCAGGAGGGCGGCGAGGGCGACCGCCGACAGCGGGGTCTGGCTGGCCGGCTTGAGGACCACCGGGCAGCCGGCGGCGATGGCGGGCGCCACCTTGTGGGCCACCAGGTTGAGGGGGAAGTTGAACGGCGAGATGGCGGCGACGACGCCGACCGGAACCCGAAGGGTGAAGGCCAGCCGGCCCTCGCCGATCTCGGCCCCGTCGATCGGCACCATCTCGCCGGTGAGGCGACGGGCCTCGACCGCCGCGAAAGTGAAGGTGCTGACCGCCCGCGTGGCCTCGATGCGGGCCGTCCTGATCGGCTTGGCCGCCTCCTCGGCGATGGTGCGGGCGAAGTCCTCCACGCGCTCGGCCAGCAGCCGGGCCGCGGTCTCGAGCACCTCCGCCCGCTTCCACGGCGGGAACAGCGCGTCGTCGAGCGCGGCGCGGGCGACGGCCACCGCCCGGTCGACGTCGCCGGCGCCCTGCTTGGGGACCCGACCCACCTCGTGCCCGTCGTAGGGCGACCGCACCACGATCTCGTCGCTCATACCCCCGATGGTACGAGCCGGTGGCAGGCTCGGCGGATGAACGCCGGCGAGCGGCCTGACGCGCTGAAGATCCCACGGCCCGTGCTCGACATCGCCGCGGAACCGGACGTCCGGCTGGTGTGGGAGAACGAGCTGGGTGGCCTGACCTACGAGGTCGGGACCGGGCCGGGGCGCCGCTTCGTCAAGTGGACACCGACGTCCAGCGGCATCGACCTGGATCGCGAGGCGGCCCGCCTGGCCTGGGCGGTGCGGTTCACCCCGGTCCCCGTCGTGCTCGATCAGGGGGCCGATGCCGACGGGTCGTGGATCGTGACTGCGCCGCTGCCGGGCGAGAACGCCGTGACCGACCGGTGGAAGGCCGAACCGGCGACGGCGGTGACGGCCCTGGGCGTGGGCCTCCGGGCAGTGCACGACGCGCTACCCGTGGCCGGCTGCCCGTTCTCGTGGTCCGTCGACGAACGCCTCGCCGACATCCAGCGGAGCGCGCCGGACCAGCTTTCGGCCGACGTGGCGCGCGCGCAGTTGGGGAACGCTCCACCGGTGGACCGCCTGGTGGTCTGCCATGGCGACGCCTGCTCCCCCAACACCCTGCTCACCGACGACGGTCGGTGGTCGGCCCACGTCGACCTCGGCGACCTCGGCGTGGCCGACCCCTGGGCCGACCTGGCGGTCGCAACCATGAGCGCCGGCTGGAACTACGGGCCGGGATGGGAGGGTCGGCTGCTCGACGCCTACGGTGTCGAAGCCGATCCCGAGCGGGACCGGTACTACCGCCTGCTCTGGAATCTGAGCCCGTGACCGGACCGTCCCCCAGTGCTATCTTGCCGGGAAACTCGATGCGGAGCGGGAGGTCGAGATGCGGCTATGGATGCGGCGTGCGGTGGTGGCGGCCGGCGCAGGGCTCGGCAGCTTGGGACTGCTGATGTCCTCGGCGGGCGCCCAGGTGACCCCACCGACGCCGGTGACGACCGTCCCACCCTTCACCTTCCCGCCGGGCTTCCCGTTCCCTCCGCCGACGATCCCGCCGTTCACCGTCCCGCCGCCGCCGCCGACCGTCGTGCCGCCGTCGAGCATCCCCGGATCCTCCACGAGCGTGCCCCCGTCGACCCTGCCGCCGCCGTCGACCAGCGTTCCCCCGTCGACACTGCCACCGCTCCCACCGCCGTCGACCAGCGTCCCGCCGCCACCGACTCCGCCGACGACCCGGCCGATCCTCACGCTGCCGACCCCGCCCGATGCCGCCACCCTGGCGCGGCAGATCATCGATCAGGCCAGGCGGGAGTTCCGGCGGGTGCTGTCACAGTTCATCGGCTGACGCGGTGAGCGTCGCCGCGGCCTGACGGGCCTGCTCGATGCACGCAGCGATGCCGAGGCCCCGGTAGGCCGCCCCCGCCACGACCACGCCGGGGGCGTCGGCGTCGAGCGCGGCCTCGATGGAGGTGACACGGGCCCGGTGACCCACGTCGTACTGGGGGAAGCCGTTGGGCCAGCGGGTCACGAAGGAGTCCTTGGGCCGGCCCTGGACGCCCATGGCCTCAGCCAGTTCGTCGTGGACCCGACGGACCACCTCATCGTCGTCCATGTCCATCGCCCGCTCGTCGCCGTCGCGCCCGGCTGAGGCCCGCAACATGACCATGCCGCTCTCGGCCAGGGCGGGCCACTTGCTGGTCGACCACGTGCAGGCGGTGAGGAGGCGCCCGTCGACCCGGGGCACCAGCATCCCGGCACCCTCCGGGGGCCGGGCGAGGACCGACGGCGGGTAGGCGAGGGTGACAGTGACGACCGAGGCGTGGCGGATGGCGGCGAGCGCGGTGGCGGCCGCCGGTGACAGCTCGGCGAGCAGGCCGGCCGCCGCGTAGGAGGGAACGGTCACCACCACCCCGTCGGCCTCTACGCGATCCCCGCCGGCCAGCTCCAGGCGGTAGCCACCGGCGTCGTCCCGAGTCAGGCACGACACTGCGGCGCCGAGGCGGATGTCGCCGAGACGAGCGGCGAGGGCGTCGACCAGCCGCTGCAGACCTCCGGTGAGGCCCAGGAACACCGGCCCGGCGGGAGCGGGCGGCGCCCGGCGCAGGCCCAGGACCAGGCTGCGGTTCCGGGCCGCGCCGTCGGCGATCGACCGGGCGGTGGCGGCCAGGCTCAGCCGGTCGGCCCGTCCTGCGTTGATGCCTCCGACGAGGGGCTCCACCAGGCGCTCGACGACCTCGTGCCCCATCCGCCGGCCGACCACCTCCGCCACCGACGGGTCGGGTCCGAACCGGCTCGGCGGGAGGGCCAGGTCGAGCGCGGCCCGGGCCACGCCGGCGCGGGACAGGACTCCGGAGGCCAGCAGCGGGCGCAGGGCGGTGGGGACGCCGAGCACCTGTCGCGCCGGCAGGGCCGCCAGCCGGCCGCCGGTCCAGAGGAACGCTTTGCCGGTAGCGGGGGCGATCAGCTCCCCATCGAGCCCGAGCTCACGGCACAGGTCGACCGCCCAGGGCACGCGGGCGAGGAACGTGTCGGGGCCGGCCTCGACCGGCACCCCGGCCAGCTCGTCGGTGCGGATCTTGCCGCCGGCCCGGGGGCTGGCTTCGAGCACCGTGACCGTCGCCCCCGCCTGCTGCAGGTACCAGGCGGTGGCCAGGCCGGTGATCCCGCCGCCGATGACCGCTATCAGCCTCCCCGGGGGCCGCTTCCCCGCAGGCCGCTTCGGCTCAGGCATGGCTCCCGGCGTCGGCCGCAGCCGCGGCGCGATCCGCCTCGCGCACCACGCCGGCGAGGGTGGCGCAGAAGGCCGGGCGGGCGTTGGGCGACGGCGTGCGGGCGAATGCCAACCCGAGCCGGCCGGCCGCGTCCCTGGCCTCGATGTCCAGGTCGTAGAGCAGTTCCAGGTGGTCGGACACGAAACCGGCGGCACAGACGACCACGCCGGCGGCACCGGCGTCGGCCAGCGTGGGCAGCACGGTGAGCAGGTCCGGACCTATCCAGGGTTCGGGGGTCCGGCCCGCGCTCTGCCAGGCCACGGACCACCGGTCGAGCCCGGCGGCGAGGGCGACGGCCTCCGCGGTCTCGGCCAGCTGGTCCGGATAGGGATCGCCCATCTCCAGGATGCGCGAAGGCAGGCTGTGGGCGGTGAAGACGACCTCGGTCGGCGCCGCGCCGAGGCGGTCGACCTCGTCCCGCACGAGCCCGGTCAGCAGGTCGACGTAGCCGGGCGCCAGGTGCCAGGACGTCACCATGACGAGGTCGACACCGGCGTCGGCGGCGGTCGCGGTGGCCCGGGTGGCGTACTCCCCGACCGACAGCGCCGAGTAGTGGGGAGCGAGGACCAGGCCGACAATGCGACGGACCCCGGCGGCCGCCAGGGCGGCCACGCCGTCCTCGACGAAGGGAGGTGCGTGCTTCATGCCCAACTCGACGTGGTAGCCGTCGCCCAGGGCGGCCTGGATGCCTGCGGCCTGCTCCTGGGTGCGTTCGAGCAGCGGCGAGGTCCCCCCGATGGCGTCATAGCGGCGACGGAGGTCGGCGAGCAGCTCGGGAGTGGGCGGGCGGCCCCGCCGGACGTGGGTGTAGTAGGCCTCGACGTCGTCGGGGGTGGCCGGGGTGCCGTAGGCCATGACCAGCACACCGGTCACCGGCTCACTCACCGTGAAACCTCGGAACCATGCACGAACTCGACCAGGCGCCGGAGGATGTCGGGGTCGGTCTCGGGCAGCACGCCCCAGCCCAGGTTGAACACGTGGCCGGGCCGGCCGGCATTGGCGTCGAGCACGGCGGCGGCCTCTCGCGCCACGACCTCCCAGGGCGCCAGGCAGGCCGCGGGGTCGAGGTTGCCCTGCACGACGACGTGGTCGCCCAGGCGGGCGCGGGCCCGGTCGAGGGGGACCCGCCAGTCGACGCCGACCACGTCGGGGCCGGCCTCGGCCAGCAGCTCCAGCAGCTCGCCGGTGCCGACGCCGAAATGGATCCGGGGGACGCCCAGATCCTCCAGGCCGGCGAAGATCTTCCGGCTGGCCGGCAGCACCGAGCGCCGGTAGTCGGCCGGGCTCAGCAGCCCGGCCCAGGAGTCGAAGACCTGGACCGCCGCCGCCCCGGCCTGCACCTGCGCCCGCAGGGACGCCATCACCATGTCGGCCAGCCGGTCGAGCAGGGCGGTCCAGAACGCCGGGTCGGCGTGCATGGCCACCTTGGTCCGCCCCAGCGTCTTCGACGGGCCGCCCTCGATGAGGTAGCTGGCCAGGGTGAACGGGGCCCCGGCGAAGCCGATCAGGGGGACGTCGAGCTGCCCGGCCAGGAGCCGCACCGTGTCGAGGACGTACGGCATGTCGGCCTCGGGCTCAAGAGGTCGGAGCCGGGCCAGGTCGGCTGCATCGCGGAACGGGCGGGTCAGCACTGGCCCCGGCTGCAGCTCGACCTCGATGCCGACGGCAGCCAGGGGCACGACGATGTCGGAGAACAGGATGGCGGCGTCGACGCCCAGGCGGCGGACCGGTTGCATGGTCACCTCGGCCGCCAGCTCCGGGTCGCGGAAGATGTCGAACATCCCGTGCTTCTCGCGCAGGGCCCGGTACTCGGGCAGGCACCGCCCGGCCTGGCGCATGAACCACACCGGCACCCGCTCGACGGGCTTGCCCCAGCAGGCGTCGAGAAAGGTCCCGGTCACCTTGACGACCCTACCGGCGGGCCTGCGCCTACCGGCATGCGGCCCGGCTCAGCGGGACGTGCGCAACCGCCGGCGCCGACCGACCACGATGCCCAGCACCGCGACACCCAGGGCCAGGAGCACGGCGGCGGCGAGCGCCGCCAGCCCCCACCTGCTGGCCAGGGCCGACGAGGTTGCGCTCGGCGACGGGCCCGTGTCGGCCTCCGACGCCGGCGCGGTGCCGAGCCGGGCGGCGAACGCCTTCAGGTCGGGCTTGTCCTGCTCGTGGGGCGGGTGGTGCCCGGGCTGGTTGTCCGGCGGTACCGGGCCGCCGGGCTCTTCGGCGTGCTCGGGCTCGTACGGAGTCGACATGCTGGTCGCGTACCCGGGGTGGACGCCCGGTAACCTCCGGAGGGGGCCTCGGTGAACCCATGGACGGCCGCCGGCTCCAGCGACTGCTGTCGGAGGCCTTCGACCACTTCTGGCGGTCGACAAAGGCGAAACCCCTCACCCGTTCGACTCCCTTGACCCAGAAGACCATCGAGCGTTTCGGGATTTCGCGCACTCGGGGTTGACCGCGGATCTAGTGAGGAGGCGGGGCGTAGCCGAAGCGGGCCAGGGCCTGGCCGCTGCTGGTGGACGGGTCGAAGTCCAGGGCGTCGGCGCACCGGGTGGCGATGTTGAACAGGGCGCAGACACAGATGGCATCGAGCAGGGCGGCGTCGGTGATCCCCAGGGCCCGGACGGCGTCCACGTCGGCGGGGCCGAAGTCTTCAGGAAAGAGGGTGAGCTTGGCCAGCATGCGCAGCGTGGCCCGCAGCGCCTCGTCGATGGGAGCCGACTCGGCATCGTCGAGGACGGCGGCGACCAGCTTCTCGTCCCCGAGGGCGATCGACGCGACCGCGCCGTGCGACTCCGTTCAGAACGGGCACTGCTGCTGGACGGACACGTAGGCGGCGAAGAGCTCCCGCTCGCCGACGCTCCACTCCGAATCGCCCCTGAGCACGTGCTGGAGGGCGGCGGAGAAGGGGTCGCCGAAGATGTCGCCCCGGTAGAGCAGCAGCTTGCGCATGTCGCTCGGCGACATGCCGGGCGGCACCGAGCTGCGGTCGAAGCCGGTGGCGACCGTGGTGAGCCTCACGTCGCCGGCCGCTGTCCCGCCAGGGTAGCCAGCCCGATCTCCAACCGCGACAGCCCCGCGCCCATGGCCGTGGCCAGTACGGCTTCGAGGACGGCGTCGTCGCTGTAGCCGGCGTCTCGCACCTCGGCGACGTCGCCATCGACCACCCTGTAGGCCTCGGTGGCGACCTTGTCGACGAAGCGGGCCAGGGGCTCGGGCAAGTGCGCCGGGGACCCCGGGGCCGCCCCGTGGTCGAACGCGGCCCGGCGCGATGCCGCGTCGAGGTGCCCGGCAGCGGCCAGGAGGGGAGCGGGAATGGCCCGCATGAGCGCCAGCCGGGCGCCGGCGACGTCGTCATCCACCATGGGGTGAGGGTACCCGCCGGTTCAGGTGGCCGACCGGCGCCGGAGCGCGGTGAGGAGCAGCAGCCCGCCGCCGGCGGAGGCGACGGCCACCGCGACGGCGCCCGGGCCCGGGACCGTCGGGTCGGCGGCCCACAGTCCGGCGACCGCGGCCAGCGCGAGCAGGCCGTTTCGGACCAGGTCGACCGCGGAGACGGGGTCGGACCGGGCCGAGCCGAAACAGTTGCACGGCGCCACCGACCCCCGCCGCACGGACCGGGCCAGCACGACGGAGAACGGCAGGAGGAGGGCCAGGGCTGCAACGGCCCCGGCCCGGGGCCCGGCCAGCAGGCCGGCGGCGACCAGGAGCTCCACGACGGGCACGGCCCGCGCCGTCGCCCCGGCCCGGGGCACGCCCAGGGCGGAGAAGGTGGCGGCCGTGGCCGCGGGCCGGGCCAGCTTGGCCGCCCCCGCCCGGACGAAGACGGCCGCCAGCAGGACGGCGCAGGCGTATCCCAGCTCGGCCATCGGGGGCATTGTGACAAGCTTGGCGGCACGGGAGCTTGCAATCCGGGTCGCTCCGGCAGGGACACCACTGCCGGCACGGACGGAGCTGGTGGGCTGAGAGGGCGCACAAGGGCGCCGACCGTTCGAACCTGTCCGGGTAATGCCGGCGAAGGGAGACAACCGAATGGCCGCACGCCGCAAGGTCTACGTCGAGGGCGTCCCGTTCACCGAGGTGTCCCTCACCGATGGCTCGGCCATCCACCTCTACGACACCAGCGGTCCCGGCTCCGACCCCGTCACCGGCCTGCCCGCCCTGCGCCGGGAGTGGATCCTGGCCCGCGGCGACGTGGAGGAGTACGACGGCCGCCGCCCGACCTCCCGCGACGACGGCCGGGCCGCTTCTCGTCGCGCTGAAGGCCCCTCTACGGCATCGAGCGCGACAAGAACGCTGCGGGCCAAGCTGGGTCGCACGATCACCCAGCTCCACTACGCCCGCAAGGGCGAGATCACCGAGGAGATGGCCTTCGTCGCCCGGCGCGAGGGCATGCCGGCCGAGACGGTGCGCGACGAGATCGCCCGGGGCCGGGCCATCCTGCCCAACAACGTGAACCACCCGGAGTCGGAGCCCATGGTGATCGGGCGGCCGTTCCTGGTGAAGGTCAACGCCAACATCGGCAATTCGGCCGTCACGTCGTCGATCTCCGACGAGGTCGACAAGCTGACATGGGCCACAAAGTGGGGCGCAGACACGGTGATGGACCTGTCGACCGGCGCCGACATCCACACCACCCGCGAGTGGATCGTGCGCAACTCCCCGGTCCCCATCGGCACCGTGCCGATCTACCAGGCGCTGGAGAAGGTCGACGGCAAGGCCGAGGACCTGACCTGGGAGGTCTACCGGGACACGATCATCGAGCAGGCCGAGCAGGGGGTGGACTACTTCACCGTCCACGCCGGCGTGCGCCTGCGCTACGTGCCCCTGACCGCCAAGCGGGTGACCGGGATCGTCAGCCGGGGCGGCTCGATCATGGCCGCATGGTGCCTGGCGCACCACCGGGAGAACTTCCTCTACGACCACTTCGAGGAGCTGTGCGAGATCATGGCCGCCTACGACGTGGCCTTCTCCCTGGGCGACGGCCTGCGCCCCGGCTCAGTGGCCGACGCCAACGACGAGGCCCAGCTCGGTGAGCTGGCCACCCTCGGCGAGCTGACCAAGATCGCCTGGGGCCACGACGTCCAGGTGATGATCGAGGGCCCCGGCCACGTGCCCATGCACAAGATCAAAGAGAACATGGAGCTGCAGCTGGAGCTGTGCCACGAGGCGCCCTTCTACACACTGGGCCCCCTCACCACCGACATCGCCCCCGGCTACGACCACATCACCTCGGCTATCGGGGCGGCCATGATCGGCTGGTTCGGCACGGCCATGCTCTGCTACGTCACCCCCAAGGAGCACCTCGGCCTGCCCGACAAGGACGACGTCAAGGAGGGCGTGATCGCCTACAAG
>JALYYN010000155.1 GCA_030946525.1 Actinomycetota bacterium
ATGCCCGAGGTCGACCACCTCACCGCCGGCGCCGTCGGGGAGCCCGGTCACCGGGTCTTCTACCTCCAGGCCGGCCACCAGGGCCAGGTCGTGTCCCTCCGGCTGGAGAAGGCCCAGGTGGCGGCGCTCGTCGCCTACCTGGTGGGCATGCTGGCCGAGCTTCCCGACTCGGCCGGGACGACCCCGCCCGAGGCCGAGATGGAGCTGATCGAACCGGTCGTGGCCGAATGGGTGGTGGGCTCCCTCGGCGTCAACTACGACGACGCCGCCGACCGTGTCGTCCTGGTTGCCGAGGAGCTGGTCGAGGAGGGCGAGGAGGGCGCCCACGCCCGCATCACGGTCACCCTCGGCCAGGTGGCGGCGCTGGCCGCCCGGGGCGCCGACGCGGTGGCCGCCGGCCGTCCCCCCTGCCCGCTCTGCGGCCAGCCCCTCGACCCCGAAGGGCACACGTGCGCCCGCCTGAACGGTCACAAGACCCGATAGCTCCCCGGCCACCCGGGTCCGCCCCGCATCCGACCGGCCCCCCGGCATGACCGACCTGCTCCGCCACGGCGAGATCGACATCAAGGGGCGGCTGCCCTGGAGCTCGAACGGGACCTTCCTCGTCGACCTCTGCCTCGGCGGCGAGCAGGGCCAGGCCGTCTACAAGCCGCTGCGGGGCGAGCGACCCCTCTGGGACTACCCGCCCGGCCTGTACCACCGCGAGATCGCCGTGTACCTGGTCTCCGAGGCCCTGGGCTGGGGCCTCGTGCCCGAGACGGTCGAGCGCGACGGCCCCTACGGCCCCGGGTCGCTGCAGCGGTTCGTGCCCGCCCACTTCGAGGACCACTATTTCACCCTGCTGGAACGCCCCGAGTTCCACGACCCGCTGCGGGCGGTCTGCCTGCTCGACCTGGTGGTCAACAACGGCGACCGCAAGAGCGGCCACTGCCTCCACGGCGAGGACGGGCGCGTCTGGGCCATCGACCACGGCCTGTGCCTGGCCGAGGATCCCAAGCTCCGAACGGTCATCTGGGACTTCGCCGGCCAGCCCCTCCCCGAGGACCGCCTGGCCGACGTCGCCCGCCTGGCCGTCTCGCCGCCCCCCGAACTGGCGGCTCTCCTGCTGCCGGTCGAGATCGAGGCCCTTGCGGCCCGCGCCGCCGCCTTGTCGCGACGGCCCACGTTCCCCGTGATCCGCTCGGCCCGGGCCTATCCCTGGCCCCTCGTCTAGTCGGGCCCCGTCACTCCGCCGGCCCGGCCCGGGGCGGGTCCGCACACCGCCCGCCGAGGGAAAGCTACGGTCAATACGTGGCCGAGGGGGAAGTCCGTCTGGAGGTGCCGGCGTCGCCGGAGTTCCTCCGCATCTCACGCATCATGGCCGCCGGCGTCGCCAGCCGGGTCGGCTTCACCCTCGACGAGGTCGAGGACCTGCGCATCGCCATCGACGAGCTGTGCTTCGCCCTGGTCGGGGCCAAGGGCCGGATGGGCACCATCACCCTGCGCTACCTACTGGACGGCGACGAGCTGTCCGTCGAGGGCGAGGGCCGGTTCACCGACGACATGGGGGGCGAGCCGGTGACCTCGGCGCTGTCCGACCAGATCCTCGCCGCCGTCGTCGACCACTGCGAGCTGGCCGCCGGGGACCGCGGGCCCACCTTCCGGCTCGTCAAGCGGCATCGGCCGTGAGGCGGGAGTCACCGGAGCAGGCCACCGCGAGCGGAGTCGCCTGATGGCCTTCGACAGCAAGGAGCGGGACGAGCTCCGCCGCAAGTTCCGCACCTACGCCGAGACGCGGGACCGCGGCCTGCGCGACGACCTCGTCACCGCCCACATGGGTCTGGCCGAGTACCTGGCCCGGCGCTTCACCAACCGCGGCGAGCCCCTCGACGACCTCATCCAGGTGGCCGCCCTGGGCCTGCTCAAGGCGGTCGACCGCTTCGACCCGGAGCGGGGCCTGGAGTTCTCCACCTACGCCACGCCCACCATCGTCGGCGAGCTCAAGCGCCACTTCCGGGACAAGGGCTGGGCCGTGCGGGTGCCGCGTCGGGTCCAGGAGCTGCACCTTCGCCTGGGCGGCGTGGTCAGCGTCTTGTCCCAGGAGCTGGGCCGCTCCCCCACCATCGGCGAGATCGCCCACGCCGCCGCGGTGTCCGAGGAGGAGGTCCTGGAGGCCATCGAGGCCGGCCACGCCTACCGGTTCACGTCCCTCGACGCCCCCTCCGGCAACGAGGACGAGCCCTCGCTGGCGTCCGAGCTGGGCGCCGAGGACCAGGGCCTGATCGACAGCGAGCACCGCGTGGCCCTGTCCCCCCTCATCGCCCAGTTCCCGCCGCGCGAGCGGATGATCCTGCACCTGCGATTCTTCGAGGGCTTGACCCAGTCCGAGATCGCCGCCCGCCTCGGCATCAGCCAGATGCACGTCTCCCGGCTCCTGGCCCGGGCCCTGACCCAGCTGCGGTCCCAAGCCGAGGACGACTCGTGAGGACGGCCCCGTGAACGACCCGGGAGGCCGTTCCAACCAACACTCACGGGACCGCTGTCCCGAAGGGACAGTGGTTCCGTGAAGCTCATGCTGCTCATCAACCCCTCGGCGTCGTCGGTGGACTGGAACAGCCGCATCGCCGCCACCCAGGCGCTGGTCGTCGAGCACGACCTCACCACGGTGGAGACCACCAAGCGCAACGACGCCACCGCGTTGGCGTCGCAGGCCGCCGAGGACGGCTTCGAGGCCGTTGTGGTGCTGGGAGGCGACGGCACGCTCAACGAGGCGGCCAATGGGCTCATCGGCTCACAGACCGCGCTGGCCGCCCTGCCCGGCGGGTCCACCAACGTCTTCGCCCGCACCATCGGCATGGCGCCCAAGACCAACCGGGCCGCACCGCAGCTCCAGGCCGCCCTGGCCCGGGGCGACGCTGTGCGCTCGTTCAGCCTCGGCACCGTCAGCGCCTCCGATGACCCGACGACGCGCCGGCACTTCCTGTTCCACCTGGGCGTGGGCTACGACGCCGCCGTGGTCGCCCAGGTCGAGCGGCGGGCGGCGCTCAAGCGCAAGATCGGCCAGGCGATCTTCGTCTACTCCTCCTTCTCCACCTACCTCCGCCACTACGACCACCGCAAGCCCAGCTTCGCCATCGACTTCCCGGACGGATCGAGCGTGGAGGACGGCTTCTTCACCATCTGCCTCAACACCAACCCCTACACCTACCTGGGCCGGCG
>JALYYN010000189.1 GCA_030946525.1 Actinomycetota bacterium
TGGTGATGTCGGTGGGCCGCAGCCCGCTCACCGAGGGGCTCGGGCTCGAGGGCACCAACGTGGAGGTGGACGCCCGGGGCTTCATCGCCGTCGACGACCACCAGCGGACCGGCGAGGAGGGCGTCTACGCGGTGGGAGACGTGGTCCAGTCGCCGCAACTCGCCCACGTCGGCTTCGCCGAGGCCATCGTGGCCGTGCGGGACATGCTCGGGGAGGACGCCGCGCCGGTCGACTACGGCAAGGTCCCGTGGTGCATCTACTGCTATCCCGAGGTGGCGTTCGCCGGCATGTCCGAGCAGGCGGCCAAGGAGGCCGGCAGGGACGTCGTCGTCTCCAAGCACCGCTTCAATGCCAACAGCCGGGCCATGATCATCGGCGAGGCCGAGGGCATGGTGAAGGTGATCGCCGAGCGTCGTCCGGACGGCAAGGCGGGCGTGCTTCTCGGTGTCCACATGGTGGGCCCGTGGGTCACCGAGCAGCTCGGCGAGGGGTGGCTGTCGCTCAACTGGGAGGCGATCCCCGACGACATGGGCCAGCTCATCCACCCGCACCCGACGCTGTCCGAGACCTTCGGCGAGACGGTCCTATCGCTCACTGGAAGGGGACTGCACGGCTGATGGCCGACCCTCAGTCACACAGCATCACCATGCCGCAGCTCGGCGAGACGGTCACCGAGGGCACCATCACCCGGTGGTTCAAGAAGGTCGGCGACCAGGTGGCCGAGGACGAGCCGCTGTTCGAGGTCTCCACCGACAAGGTCGACTCCGAGGTGCCCGCCTCCACCGGGGGTTACCTGTCGGAGATCCTCGTCGCCGAGGGCGAGACGGTCGACGTGGGCGCCCCGCTGGCCGTGATCGCCGACGCGCCTCCTTCGGGTGGGTCGAACGGCAGCGCCGCCCCGGTCGCAGAGCCGGCTGAGGCTGCGGCGGCTGAGGCCGAGCCCCGGGGCGGCGAGCCGCCGGCCGAGGCCGATCCCGATGCGACCGCCCCCCGGGTCACCGCCGACGGCCGGCCTGCGCCCGACGGCCGTCCAACGCCCGAGCCGGCTCGTGCTCCCGCAGGGTCCGAGGAGGCCCCCAAGCGCCAGGTCCTGTCCCCCCTCGTCCGCCGCCTGCTGGCCGAGAACGACCTGGACGCGTCCCAGATCGCGGGCACCGGTGTGGACGGGCGGGTCACCCGCAACGACGTGATGTCCCACCTCGACCGCGCCGGCGGCCCGGTCGCTCCCACTCCCGCGCCCCGGCAGGCCCCGGCCGCCCGGCCGCCGACGGTGACGGCCACGCCCGCGGCGGCCGCGGTCGCCCGCACCGGCGACGACGAAGTCATCCCGTTCTCGAACATCCGTAGGCGCACGGCCGAGCACATGGTCCGGTCGCAGGCCACGTCGGCCCACGTGCTGACCGCGGTGGAGGTCGACTTCGAGGCCGTCGACCGGGTGCGCCGGGCCCATCGGGAGTCGTTCAAGGCCGAGGAGGGCTTCTCCCTCACGTACCTTCCGTTCGTCTCCCGCGCCGTGATCGACGCCATCCGGGACTTCCCCCACGTCAATGCCTCGGTCGGCGACAACGAGCTGATCGTCCACCGCCGCATCCACCTGGGCATCGCCGTCGACATCAACTTCGAGGGCCTGATCGTCCCTGTCATCCACGATGGCGACGGCAAGCGGCTGCGTTCCATCGCACGGGAGATCGCCGACCTGGCCGCCAAGGCCCGGAGCAAGAAGCTCAGCGCGGATGAGATCTCGGGCAGCACGTTCACCATCACCAACCCGGGCGGCTACGGGACGATGATCACCGCTCCCGTCATCAATCAGCCCCAGGTCGCCATCATCTCCACCGACGGGGTCAAGAAGCGCCCGGTCGTGGTCGAACAGCCCGACGGCAGCGACGCCATCGCCATCCATCCGGTCGGCACGCTGGCCCTGAGCTTCGACCACCGGGCCTTCGACGGCGCCTACGCGTCGGCCTTCCTCGCCCGGGTCCGCGACAACATCGAGACCCGGGACTGGTTCCCCGAGCTGTGAGTTTCGCCTCGCAGGGGGCGCCGCTCGAGGCCCGCTGGCTGGGGCGGGTGCGCTTCGCCGACGCGTACGCCCTGCAGCGGGCCCTGTTCCTGCGGGCCACCGACCCGTACCTGCTGCTCCTGGAGCACCACTCCGTCTACACCGTCGGCCTCCGGGGCGCCATGGACCACGTGCTCGTCCCTCCCGACGACCTGGGCGCCGAGCTCGTGGCCACCGACAGGGGCGGCGACATCACCTGGCATGGTCCCGGGCAGCTGGTCGGCTACCCCATCCTCTCGGTCGCCGACTCCCCCCGTGCGTACGTCGCCTCCGTGGAGCAGCTGGTCATCGACGTGTGCGCCGGCCTCGGCCTGCCGGGCCTGGGGCGGGTCGACGGCGCACCCGGCGTCTGGGTCGACCCGAACGGCCCCGGGCCCCGCAAGATCTGCGCCATCGGCGTCCGCCGGTCACGGGGCCGGACCATGCACGGCTTCGCCCTGAACGTCGATCCCGACCTGTCCTGGTTCCGGCGCATCGTGCCGTGCGGGATCCTCGACAAGGGCGTGACGTCGCTGACCGCCGAGGGGGTGGGCGTCGACATGCGCGCCGTCGTCGACGCGGTTGCGGCCGCTGCGGCCGACCGCTGGGGCGGCGGCCGGCTCCGGCGGGTCGACGTCTCCTGGGAGCGCGGGACGCCGGACGGGATGCCGGTGGCCACCCGCAAGCCCGAGTGGCTCCGGGTCCGGGCCGACCTGGGCCCCGCCTACCGGGACGTGAAGCGCACCATGCGCTCCCTCGACCTGGTCACGGTGTGCGAGGAGGCGGGCTGCCCCAACATCTTCGAGTGCTGGCGGGACGGCACCGCCACCTTCATGATCAACGGCGACCGCTGCACGCGGGCGTGCGGCTTTTGCCAGGTCGACACCCGCCGCCCCAGCGGCCCGGCCGACCCCGGCGAGGCCGAGCGGGTGGCGGAGGCGGTGGCGTCGATGGGCCTGTCCCATGCGGTGGTCACCGCCGTCGCCCGGGACGACCTGCCCGACGGGGGGGCGGCCGGCTTCGCCGAGACGGTGCGCGCCGTGCGCCGCCGCTGCCCGGGCACCACGGTCGAGCTGCTCATCCCGGACTGCAAGGGCGACCCGGACGCGCTGGCGACGGTCTTCGACGCCCGGCCCGACGTCCTCAACCACAACCTGGAAACGGTGGCCCGGCTGCAGCGCGGCGTCCGTCCGTCCGCCTCCTACGCCCGGAGCCTGGCCGTCCTGGCCCGGGCCGCCGCCGACGGCCTGGTCACCAAGTCCGGGCTCATCCTGGGCATGGGCGAGACCGAGGACGAGGTGCTGGCGGCTATGGCCGACCTGCGCGCCGTCGGGGTGTCGATCCTCACCGTGGGCCAGTACCTCCGCCCGTCGGCCGACCACCTGCCCGTCGTCCGCTGGTGGACCCCGGAGGAGTTCGCCCGCCTGGCCGACGCGGGCCGGGCCATGGGGTACGCCCACGTGGAGGCGTCGCCGCTGACCCGCTCCAGCTACCACGCCCGCCAGGCGGCCGAGGCGGCGATCCGCTAGCGCGGAGGCTCCCATGGCCGCCGACGAGGACCCCCGCCCCGGCCGCCTTCAGCTGGTCCGCGAGCGGATGGTGGCCACCGGCGTCGAGACCCTGCTCCTCTCCCTCGGCGCCGACCTGCCCTGGCTGACCGGCTACACGGCCATGCCCCTCGAGCGGTTGACCATGCTAGTGCTGCCCGCCGAGTCCGAGGCCATCCTGGTGGTGCCCGCCCTCGAGGCACCCCGGGTCGACCCGGCTCCGGGGCTCTTCTCCCTGCGGCCCTGGCAGGAGACCGAGAACCCGATCGAGATCGTCACCGGGGTCATCGGCCGCTCCCGCCGGCGCCTGGCCGTCTCCGACCGCACCTGGGCCACGTTCCTGCTCGCGCTGCAGGAGACCCTGCCCCGGGCGACGTGGACCACGGCCTCGGTGGTCATGGCGCCCCTGCGGGCGGTCAAGGACGCCGCCGAGGTCGATGCCCTCCGCCGGGCCGCGGCGGCCGCCGACCGGGTGGCCACCGCCCTGATGACCGGCCAGATCCCCCTCATCGGCCGCACCGAGGCCGAGGTGTCGAGGGAGCTGGGCGAGCGACTGGTGTACGAGGGCCACAGGTCGGTGAACTTCGCCATCGTCGGCAGCGGGCCCAACTCGGCCAGTCCCCACCACGAGCCCGGTCCCCGCCGCATCGAAGCCGGCGAGGTGGTGGTCTGCGACTTCGGCGGCACCCTCGACGGCTACTGCTCGGACATCACCCGCACCGTCTTCACCGGCGCCCCGCCGGTCGAGTTCCGCGACCTCTACGCGGTGCTGCTGGGCGCCCAGGCCGCCGCGGTCGACGCCGCCCGGGTGGGCACGCCGTGCCAGGACGTGGACGCGGTGGCCCGGGACGTCATCACCGACGCCGGCTTCGGCGCCGAGTTCCTGCACCGCACCGGCCACGGCATAGGCAGGGAGGAGCACGAGAACCCCTACCTCGTGTCCGGGAACCGCGACAAGCTGGTCGCCGGCCACGCCTTCTCTGTCGAGCCGGGCATCTACGTCGCCGGGCGCTGGGGCGCTCGCATCGAGGACATCGTCGTGGCCACTGACGCCGGCCCCGACTCCCTCAACCGTGCCGACCACGCCCTCGCCGTGGTCGAGAGCTGAGCGCTCGCCATGACGGTCATGGAGTCCTAGCTCGTCGTGGACCTGGGGATCAGGGGCAAGGTCGCCCTCGTGACCGCGGCGTCGAAGGGCCTCGGGCTGGCGAGCGCCCTCGCCCTGGCCGAGGACGGCGCCAAGGTCGTCATCTGCGCCCGGGGCATCGACGCACTGGCGGCCGCCGAGGCCGAGCTGGCCGCCCGCACCGAGGTCCTGGCCGTGGCCGCCGACGTCACCGAAGCCGACGCACCCCGCCGGCTGGTGGAGACCGCGGTGGAGCGCTTCGGCCGCCTCGACATCCTGGTCGCCAACGCCGGCGGGCCGCCGACGGGCCGGTCGCTCGACGTCGACGACGAGCGGATCCTCGCCGCGCTCAACGACAACCTGCTCACGTCGGTGCGCCTGGTGCGGGAGGCGGTCCCCCACATGCGCAGCCGGGGATGGGGCCGTATCTGCCTCATCACGTCGTCGTCGATCAAGCAGCCGATCCCGACGCTGGCCCTGTCCAACACCGCCCGGACCGGCCTGTGGGCCTGGGCCAAGACGGCGGCCGCCGACCTCTACGGCGACGGGATCACCCTGAACCTGGCCTGCCCGGGGTCGCACGCCACCGACCGCATGAAGGACGTCCAGCTGGAGGGCCCGATCGGCGACCCCGCCGACTTCGGACGCGTCGTCGCCTTCCTGTGCTCCGACCCGGCCGGGTTCGTCAGCGGGACGACACTGCTGGTGGACGGCGCCCGCAGCGTGGGACTGACCTAGTAGCCGCCGTGGCGGCAGGGGACGTCGGTCAGTCTTCGGTGGGTTCGGGGTGGCGCTGCTCGTGCTTGCCCAGCTCGTCGCGGGTCCTGCACTCGTCGACCCAGGAGGCCAGCACCTGCTCGGCCTTGCCGAGGCGGCGGCGGAACCGGCGCACCTCGACCCGCGGCCTCAGGCGCGGCCAGCACATCTTCACCAGCAGGAGCCCGATCGCCGCGCCGAGCGAACAGAAGGCCGCAAGCTCCAACACGCCGCTCATCGCTCCGCTCCTCCCGGTCGAAGGGCCACCCCTTCCTCTCGGCCGTCAGCATGACGACCTTGAGTCCCGATAGCTCTCTCTTTCCGTGACAGCCCGGTTTCGAAACCCTATGCGAAACTCGCCCGGTGATCCGCCTCGACGCCGCGACCGTCCTGCTGCAATGGGCGACGGGCGGCCTGGCCTTCCTATGGGTCACCACCAGGCGTCGCGAGGTCGGGATCGGGTACGGCTGGCTGCTGCGCGCCGTCTACGGTGTGCTGGCGGTCGGAGCCGCGGCGGTGGGCGGCACCCTCGACTCGGTACCCGTACGCGACGCCTGCGCAGCGGGCCTGGCCGTGGCGACCACCGCGGCCCTGGTCGTGTCGATCGTGCGCCGGAAGGCGGGCGTGGCCGGCGAGCGGGCCCGGCACGATCGCAAGGCAGCCCGGGTCGCAGTCATGGCCGGTACCGAACCCCCTCCAGCGGCATCGCCGGCGGTGGCGGTGGCGGAGTTCCCTCCCGCGCTCGACCTGGTCGCCCCGCTGGTCGGGATCGTGGGGTTGATCGCGGCGGGCACGGCTGCCGGGGGCCCCCACGCGCTGGCCGTCGGCCGGACCTTGGCCGGCGCCCTCTTCCTCGGTGCGGTGTCCGACGCCATGCTCCTCGGGCACTGGTACCTGGTCCAGCCCGGCCTCGGGCGGGGCCCGCTGTTCGAGCTCAACCGCTGGCTGGCGCTCACCTGGCCGATCGAGGTCGGTCTCCTGCTGTGGCCCACGGGCATGCTGTCGGTGCTCTCCGGAAGGGTCGACGACGGGTGGAACGGCACCCTGGGCTGGTTCTGGGTCGC
>JALYYN010000190.1 GCA_030946525.1 Actinomycetota bacterium
TGTTGCCGCACGAGCACCGGACGTTGGCGGTGACGTAATCGGGATGGGTCGCGGTCTTCATGGTGCCTCCAGCTTACCTGTGTGAGCGGCCCTACCCGCCGCCGGGTCCTGCGGGTGGACCAACACCGAGCGCCGCCGGGAATTCCACCTGCGGCACGGGTGCGGACGTTGCCCGCCCGACCCCGGCGACGCCCGCCGCCCAGCCGGTCGACGGTCGCTCTGGCCGACCCCGTACGGCGGCGGTCGGACGCCCAGACTCGGTAGAGGCGGGCATCGGCATTTGGCATTGGCACTGGCGGCCAGCGTCGATCCGAGCGTGTCCGGATACGAGGGCGCCACGTTGTCGGCCGGCGCCTCGGATACAAGCACCTGGGCCGACCGCAGCGCTCCGGCGGAGGGGTTGCGCCCGACCAGACCCTGGCGGCCGCATCGACCTCCCCAGGGCCGATGCTCACCGCGTTCGGTGGGCGCCGATTTGCCCGGGCGAGGTGAACGGCGTGACGACGGCAGCGGCAACCGGGACTCGGGCAACGGGGTACCGGCCCAGTGCACGCCGAACATCGCCTGTAGCTGATCTGGGGCAGTGAAGGGCTCGGCATCGACTCTCGGGTGGATGTCGGGTGGATGTCGGGTCCGTCGTCTGTTCGGGTCGTGCGCATGCTCGGATATTTCTGGGTGAAAGCCTTGCGCCGGTGTAGCGGCCCTGCCTAGTATGGGAACACATGTTCGAGGGAGACAGCCCCCTCCCAGGTATGCCCCTCGCCCCAGAACGGCGTGCGCGATGTGCGAAGACCTGCTTGCCCTGCAGGAGACGATGCGCCGGTACGCGTCCCGTTTTCGATGCGTCGCTCCTGAGCGGCGCCGAGGCCTGCTCCGTGGTCGAGGTGGCTGGATCCATCGAGGGCATGGCGGCCACGGTCAAGGCGCTTGCTGCGGTCAGGAGCGCCAAGTCGGCTCATGGCGCGCCGCGGGCCACCGGTCCGCCGCCCACCACCTGGCCCGTCAGACGGGCACATCGGTGGGTCAGGCCGCCGAGGCCATCGAGACCGCCCGCCGGTTGTCGGAGCTCCCGGGCGTGTCGGCTGCCGCCGCTCCGACCTCGGAGGCCCGCCTGCTGCGATCTGCGACGACGTCCTCCCTGGGCGAGCTGCGCGACGAGTGCGCCCGCACCCGCGCCGCCGCCGATCCGGATCCGGAAGCCCGCCGCAAGGTCATTCACGAGGGCCGCTTCCTTCGTACTCACACCGACGCCGAGGGCGCGTGGCACATGCACATGCGGAACAACCCCGAGGTCGGCGCCGAGATCCTTGCATCCTTGGCGCCCATTCGTGACCGCCTGTTCAGGGCGGCCCGGGCCGCCGATCGTCACGAGCCGGCCGAGGCCCATGGTGCCGATTCGCTCGTGGAACTGGCGCGCGGAGCGTCCTCCCCCGGGCCGGCCCGCGCGAGGTCGGGAGCCAAGGTGATCGCCCGGATCGACCTGCCGGCGCTCCGGCGGGGCCGAGCGGTCGCCGGCGAGGTGTGCGAGCTGGTCGGTTGCGGTCCGGTCGCGGTGTCCGCCATACGCGACCTCATCGACACCGGTGACCCTTTCCTGGCCCCCGTGGTGACCAAGGGCGAGGAGGTGGTCGGGGTCGCGCATCTCGGGCGGAGAGCGACCGCCGCCCAGCAGACGGCGCTCGAATGGCTCTACCCCACCTGCGCG
The DNA here is from genome assembly GCA_030946525.1 of Actinomycetota bacterium. Taxonomy (GTDB): domain Bacteria; phylum Actinomycetota; class Acidimicrobiia; order Acidimicrobiales; family AC-14; genus CADCTB01. The sequence goes on from JALYYN010000190.1 coordinate 1,706, forward strand.
GCGGAGGGCTGCGCCTCGACCACCTTCCTGGAGATCGACCATCGCGTCGACTGGGCGACCAGCCATGTGACGGTTCTCGACCTTCTCGACCGGCTGTGCAGCCACCACCACGATCTCAAGACGATCGACAACTGGGCGCTCGTGGCCGGGCGCGGCAAGCGGGCTCGTCCCACCACATGATGCCCGCCATCCTCGGCACCTTTGCACCGACGACCCGCCGGACGTGGCGGCGTGAGCGCGCCCGGCCTCTGGGCCGACCGACTACGGGGCTTTGGCGATCTCGGCCAGGAACTCGTCGTTGCTGTGGGTGTGCTTGATCTTGTCCATGAGCAGCTCCAGCCCGGCTCCGGGCTCCAGGGCATTGAGCACCCGGCGGAGCTTCCAGACCTGGGGGAGCTGGTTGGGGTCGAAGAGCAGCTCCTCCCGGCGGGTGGAACTGGCGTTGACCTCGAGAGCTGGATAGATGCGCCGCTCGGCCAGGCGGCGGTCGAGGCGCAGCTCCATGTTGCCGGTGCCCTTGAACTCCTCGAAGATGACCTCGTCCATCTTGGAGCCGGTTTCGATGAGGGCGGTGGCCAGGATGGTGAGGGATCCGCCCTCCTCCAGGTTCCGGGCCGATCCGAAGAACTTCTTGGGCGGGTACAGGGCGTCGACGGACAGGCCGCCCGACATGATCCGGCCCGTGGTCGGCGCGGCCAGGTTGTAGGCCCGGGCCAGGCGGGTGATCCCGTCGAGGACAATGACCACGTCCTTGCCCATCTCCACCAGGCGCTTGGCCCGCTCGATGGCCAGCTCGGCGACCTGGGTGTGCTCGTCCGACGGACGGTCGAAGGTGGAGGCGATGACCTCGCCCTTCACCGACCGGCGCATGTCGGTGACCTCCTCGGGCCGCTCGTCGACGAGCAGCACCATGAGGTGGACTTCGGGGTTGTTGGCTTCGATTGAGTGGGCGATCTGCTTGAGGACCGTGGTCTTGCCCGCCTTGGGCGGGGAGACGATCAGGCCCCGCTGGCCCTTGCCGATGGGCGAGACCAGGTCGACGATGCGGGCGACCATGTTGGCCGAGTCACCCGGGACCTCGAGGCGCAGCTTCTCATCGGGGAAGAGCGGGGTCAGGTCCTCGAAGCGGGGCCGCTGGCGGGCCTCGTCGGGCGTCATGCCGCTCACGGTGTCGATCCGGAGCAGGGCCGGGTACTTCTCGCTGCTGCCGGCGGGACGGCTGGCGCCCTTGAGGGTGTCGCCCTTGCGCAAGCCGAAGCGGCGGACCTGGCTCAGGGACACGTAGACGTCGTTCTGGCCGGCGAGATAGCCGTTGGTGCGCAGGAAGCCGAAGCCCTCCTCGCGCAGGTCGAGCAGGCCCTCGGCCGGGCTGGGCTCGCCCTGGAACTGCGGCTCAACCTGGTTGGGGCGCTCGGGCTGCAC
>JALYYN010000192.1 GCA_030946525.1 Actinomycetota bacterium
TCGCCGTCGGCGGGATGCTCGGCGCTTCCGCCCGCTACGGCGTCGCCCAGTGGATCCCCACCCGGCCGGGCCGGTTCCCGTGGGCCACCTTCTGGACGAACATCTCCGGCAGCTTTCTGCTCGGCCTGCTGCTCGTGCTGCTCGTCGAGAGGTTGCCGCCGATGCGACTGCTGCGACCCTTCCTGACGACCGGCATCCTGGGCGCCCTCACCACCATGTCCACCTATGAGGTGGAGACCGCCCTGCTGATCAGGAACGGGCACCCGGCGACCGCGCTGGTCTACGGCGTCGGGAGCCTGGCCGCCGGCCTCGTCCTCGCCTACACCGGCATGCGCGCCGGGCGCCTCGCTCCGACGATGTTCGGCCGCACCCGGAACCAGCGGTGACGGGTCCTACGTGGGCCGCATTTCTCGTCGCCGCCGGGGTCGGCGCCCCGGCCCGGTACCTCCTCGACGGCTGGGTCCAGGACCACACCGCCGGCGCCTTCCCGTGGGGCACGTTCGTCGTCAACGTCACCGGGTGCTTCGCGCTCGGCATGCTCACCGGGTTGGGCCTCTATCACGGCCTCGGCGCCGGCGCCCGCACTGTGCTCGGCACCGGCGGCATGGGGGCCTACACGACCTTCAGCACGTTCACCTTCGAGACCGTGCGCCTGGCCGAGGCGGGTGCCGTCGACCTGGCGTTGCGCAACGCCGCGGCCGGTCTCCTCGTGGGGCTGGCGGCCGCGTCCGCCGGCATCGCCCTCACCGCCGCCCTGTGAAGGCGGCCCGGCCCGACCGGGCCGCCGGGTAGATCCGCCGACTCCCAGGGAGTTGCCAGGCTCCCTGCTGCTCGCCTTCGGGCGGCGGGGGATCGCCGGCGGCCCGCTCGACCGGGCCGGCGTGCACCTGCCCTTCACGACCGCCGGCGCTGTCGTTGCCGAGGCCTTCGTGTCCATGCCGTTTCTGGTGCTGACGCTGGAGTCGGCTTCCGCAGCGCGGACCGTCGCCTGGAGGACGCCGCCCGCACCTGGGCGCCGGGCGCTTCGCGGTGTTCCGCCGCGTCACCCTGCCGCTCGTCGCCCCGTCACTCGTGGCCGGGACGGTGCTGTCCTGGGCCCGCGCCCTCGGGGAGTTCGGCGCCACCATCACCTGCGCCGGCAACCTGCAGGGCACCACGCAGACGCTGCCGCTGTTCGTGTACGTGAAGCTCGATGGGTCGCAACCCGACTCGGCCATCGTGCTGTCACTCGTGCTCCTGGGTGTCTCCCTCGTGGTTCTGGTCGGGCTGCGCGACCGCTGGCTCACCGCCCGATGACCCTTCGACGCCCGGGTCGGCGTCGCCCTCGGCAGGTTCGTCCTCGACGCCGGCCTCACGGTCACCGCGGGCAGCACGACCGCGGTGGTCGGGCCGAACGGCGCCGGCAAGACCACCCTCCTGCGCGCCCTGGCCGGCCTCCGGCCCCTCACGTCGGGGCGGATCATCCTCGACGGCGTGGTCCTCGACGATCCCACCGGCCATACCTACCTGACCCCGGAGCGCCGACCGGTGGACGTCGTGTTCCAGGACAACCTGCTGTTCCCCACCTGGACGCCCTGGACAACGTCGCCTTCGGGCTCCGCCACCGCGGCCACCCCCGCCGGGACACCCGCCGTCTCGCCGCCGGGTGAGTGGAGCGGGTGGGGCTCGCCGGTCGGGAACAGGCACGTCCCGCCGAGCTTTCGGGTGGCCAGGCCCAGCGGGTGGCGCTGGCCCGCGCCCTGGCCGGCGAGCCCCGGCTGCTCCTGCTCGACGAGCCCCTGCCGGCCTCGACGCCACCACCCGGAACGACGTGCGCCGCGACCTGCGCACCCACCTCGCCGGCTTCGCCGGCATGCGCCTGCTGATCACCCACGATCCCGTCGACGCCGCCGTGCTCGCCGACCGCGTCGTCGTCCTCGACGGGGGCCGGATCGTCCAGGCCGGCACGCCCGCGGAGATCACCTCCCGGCCCCGCACCACCCGGGTCGCCGAGCTCACCGGAACCAACCTCTTCCTCGGGACGGCGGGTGCCGAGGGGGTCGTCAGTGTCGACGGCGGCGGGGTGCTCGTCGCCGCCGAGGAGCAGCACCGCGGGGCGGTGTTCGCGGTCGTGCACCCCCGCGCCGTCGCGCTCCACCGCGACCGACCCGAAGGCGCGGCCCGGAACGCCTGGCGGGCCGGGTGGGCGGCATCGAGCCGATCGGCGATCGCCTCCGGGTCGTCCTCGACGCCGTCCCGCCCATCACCGCCGAGGTCACCAGGGGCGGCGCCGGGCAGATGGGCCTGGCCGTTGGCGCAGACGTCGCGATCTCCGTGAAGGCGACCGAGCTCGAGGTGTACCCGGCATGAGGGGTGCCGGCCTACCCGGCCAGGGGTACGTTCAGGAGGGGATGACGCGGCGCGCCGCCGCCAGGGCGACGCGGGCCGATGGCGGCCCCTCGTCGAGCGCGGCCGCGACGCTGTCGACCATGGCGGCAACGATCGTGACCGGCTCCTCCCGGGCGGTCATGACCCGTTCCAGCCACTGGACGAACTCGACGAGGATGCCGACGTCGTCCATGAGCAGGGTGGCGATGAGGAACTCCAGGAGCAGGTCGAGGTCGCCACGGATGCCGGCGGACCAGCGGCGGCCCCGGCCCTCCGTTCCCGGCACTCGCAGCAGCATGTCGCCGAGGGCGACCCCGCCGACGTCGCGGAGTCGGGCGGCGAGCTTCCCGTACCCGGTCGGGGCCTCGGCCGGGGCCCGCAGGCCCGCCGGCGGGTCGGCCGCCCACCGATCGAGCACGGCCGCGCCCTCCGTTGCCCCCGCTGCCCAGGCGTCGGCGCCGATCCGCGCCGCTCGCGCATCGTTCAGCGCCTCGCCGCCGGCCAGCACGGGGATCCCGCAGGCGTGGGCCGACTCCACCAGGCGGCGGGCCCCGGGAAGCGACCGGCCCAGGGTGCAGCTCACCGCGCAGGCCAGCACATGGTGGTCTCGCAGATAGCGCTCCACGTACTCCGTCGGGAGGGCCGCACCCAGCATCGTCACCGGCCAACCCTGCAGTCGCAGGACCTCGGCCGCCATCCGGGCCGGTAGGGCGTGCGATTCGCCCTCGGCGCAGAGGACGACCACGGGCGGGGCCGGCCTCGGGTCGGCCGGCCAGCGGCTGCTGAGCGCGGCCAGCACGTAATCGGTGATGGCCGTCGCCGCGTACTCCCGGCCCACGTTCCATTCGTTCGCCTGCCAGCGCCGGCCCACCTCCACCTGGGCGGCGCCCAGGAGATCGGTGACGACCACGACGGGTGGCTCGCGCGCCCCCAGCGCCAGGGCCAGCTCCAGGGCGTCGGCGCGCGCCGCCGATTCCAGGAAGCCGACGTACCGCCCCACGTCGTCGGAGGTGACCGTCACCGGCCCGACGCCCGTCGCTCGACCCGGGCCGGGCGCGGCACCTCCTCCGCCCGCGACCCGGCCTCGAGCCGGCCGAGGATGTCCCGTGCCTTCTCGACCAGGCGTGGAAGGGCCTGCTCGAGGCGCAGGCGCGACAGGCTCCACGGCTCGGCGATCGGCACCTGCGGATCGCCGGCGCCGAAGGTGATGTCGACGGGAAGCGTCCACTCGTCCTGAAGCCGGGCGGCGACGACGCCACCGCCCAGGCGCCGGACCATGCGGTCCAGGACACGGCCCGCACCCACTTCGTCCGTGATGGCGTCGAGCGCGGCATCGGCCTCGGCGACGGGATCACTGTCGGGCCCCCGCAATACCTCCAACGCCGCCCGGCCCTGGTCGCTCTCCGGGAAGCTCCTCCACTCCTGGTCCAGCTCCTCGGGCGTCAGCAGCTCGATCCGAACCAGTTCTCCACCGAGGGGAACCTGCTGCGTGGCGGCACGGTGTCGGGCCATGGCTTCGGCGAGGGCGACGTCCGGTTCGCCGACCGGCATCCGCAACTGCACCGCGTACCGGTCGGGCTGGCACAACGCCACCGGCTGCAGGTCGGCGAGGGTGTCGAGGAGGGTCCGCAGACTCGCCGGCTCGATCCCCATCGGCTCGCCTCGCCCGAGCGCCCATTCCAACAGCACTACCCACGACGTCATCGTCGTGCGCGTCCAACTCCCCGCCGCGAGATGCCCAGCTGCATACGTGTTCTCCTCGTCTCCTCGATGTGGGGTGAGACGGGCTCACACACAATGCGGCGTCCCTCGCGCATCCGCCGCGCAAGTTCGTGGTGGTTCTACGGACCGGCGGGCGGGCGCGGACGCCCTCTGCAGCCGGCTCAGGGCACATGGAAAACTACCCCGCGGCCGATTCGATCGTCGGCATGCCTCTCGCACCTGACTCATTCGTCGGGATCCAACGCGCCGGGCGGGCGACGACTTCCCGGACGACAGACCCGGCGTCGGGACGGGCGGGACGGGCGCGAAGACGGACCGGGTTTGAGGCCCCGGTCCGTCTTCGGCGGAGGCTCCGAAGGGCGGTCTTCGGCACGATCCGTCCGCTTTGTCCAGTTTATCTGGTCCGTCGGCATCGGTCCGGTCGGGCACGGTGGCACCGGGCGCCCGGATCACGGCTTGCAGGCCGACCTCGGGCCGGCGCTCGCATCCCCGGGCGGACTTTGACAGCATGGGGGCGCCGCGACTTCCCCCGGCATGAAGGGCCCTACCATGTTCTCTCGTTCCACCCGCAGCCTGCTCGCGACCGTGCGCCGGCTGCACGCCAGGATGGCGGTGGCGGCGGTGGCCACCACCCTGGTCGCGACCGGCGTCGTCGCACTTCCCGCCCCGTCCGACCTCAAGGCGGAGATCTCCGACAAGGTCCAGACGCTGACCTCCGGCCGCGCCGGGGCGGGGTGGCAGCGCAGCGCGGACACGGGGCATCCCACCGAGCTGGTCGGCTTCGAGTGGCAGGGGGCCCAGGCCGGCGCGGTGGAGGTCCGGGCCAAGGGCCCCGACGGTTGGACCGACTGGCAACGCGTCGAGGGCGATCCCGCAGAGGGACCCGATCCCGGCTCGCCGGAACACCATGACCACACCACCGCCGGGCCAGTTTGGGTCGGCCAGGGAGTCGGCCAGGTCGAGGTCCGGGTGGCCGAGGGCACGCTGACGAAACTGAAGCTCCATGCGCTGCGATCCGAGGATCCGCCGGCCGGCGGTGGGCTCGGCGGGGTCAAGCCGGCGGGTGCGGCACCGGCCCAGCCCGGGATCGTGAGCCGGGCAGCGTGGGGCGCCGACGAGTCGTACCGCAGCCTCAACCCCGGCTGCAGCCAGCCCTTCTACGCCACGAAGGTCCGGTTCGCCGTCGTGCACCACACGGCCGGCACGAACGCCTACACCCCGGCCGACTCCGCAGCCATGATCCGCGGCATTTACTACTTCCACACCCACACGAACCAGTGGTGCGACATCGGTTACAACCTCCTGGTCGACCGGTTCGGGACGGTCTTCGAGGGGCGGTACGGCGGCGTCAGCAAGGCGGTGGTGGGCGCCCATGCCGAGGGCTTCAACACCGACAGCACCGGCGTCGCCATCCTCGGGACCTTCTCGACCGAGCCGGTGCCGACGG
>JALYYN010000227.1 GCA_030946525.1 Actinomycetota bacterium
TCTCCGGATATCAAGCGCACCACGCCGGGGGCCACCCGCTCGCCTCCGAATCTGTCTGCGGACCCCCTCACAGCCTCGTCGGCCACCCGGCGGTCCCAAGCGCTCGACCGGTGGGGCCTCCATGTCGCCCATACCGCCCGGACCGACAACACCATTGGGCGGAACTTGCCATGGCCACCTCCGCCGCCCACGGTCTCGGCCACCCCCAGTGCGACCGGAGGCGAGCTCGGTGCCCACGGCGGGAGGGCACCGGACTCGCCTCTCTGGACGGCACCCATTGAGGATGGGAGGCGCTGGGGGGAGCTCGTCCATGAGTGCCGCTCTACGCATGCTCGCGCATCCAGGCGGTCGAATCAACCTTTCTTGATACTTCTACGGGATCTGCGGTGATCACCGACGGCCTCCTTGGTGCGTCCTCTCTGCCTCGCAGGTCCAAGTCGATGACCTTGTGGAACGGAAGTCCCGCTCCAACCCGGCCAGATTTGAGGTCTCGACCGCGCCGGTGATGTCGAGGGTCTCGCCAGCCACGCTGATATGGATGACGTAGACGCCGTCGAGGGCGGCTTCGCGGCAAATGGCCCCCGTCCTGGGGTGTCGGTGAAGAGGTGATCGGCGATGTCGACGTCGAGCGCTTGACCATCTCGTAGCGGTTGAGCACTTGTCTCCCCGCAGGTCCGATCATGGCCCCGCCGAGGAGCGCCGTCCACGGCGGGCAGGACGAGCAAGCCCGATTGGACGAAGGTCTGATCACCGTGCTCATGGCATCGCGCGCAGCCTTTCCGATCAGTGCGCCCTCAAACTGATCAGCCTCAAGGCCAACCTCACGACGGCGTGAACGGGCCCGCCCAGCACCGCAGAAATCGCACTGACGCGTCCGACCCGGATGGGAGGGAGAACCGCATCCCGGGACCAGAGTCTTCGACCCGCCCCTGCTCGCGCCCGACGCCGTCGGCCCGAGCGCCGGGGAGCTGGGTTCCGGAGCCGGCCCGGGCCACATCCGGGCCCTGAGGCTCAGCCCGGTACGCCTGCTTGATCTCGGGGCCGGTCCCGCAGGACACCCTGGTCGATGTCGGCCAGGCTGAAGGCAGGTCCGGCCATGTGGCTCCGCGACAGCAGAGCCTGGTAGGAGCGGTACTGGCGCTCGGCCTCGGAGACGTTGCCCTCGGCCAGGTAGGCCCGGATGAGGGCCCGCTGGGCGCTGTCCCGGAACGGCTCACCGGCGACGGCGCCCAGGCCGGCCTCGATGGCCTCGGGGTGGCGCCCGGATTGCACGAGCTGGTCGCACAGCGCCTCGAGGGCGTGGAGGCGCACCTGGCGGAAGCGTTCCCGCTCCATGAGGAGCCAGTCGTCGTACCAGTCCTCGAGCAGATCGTTGGTGAGCGCCCGGGGGGCGAGGTCGTCGGGGCGGGGCCCACCGTGGCGGCCGAGCAGGCGCTCGGCGTGGGTCCGGGCGCACCTGAGGTCGATGTGCACCGCCGGATGCAGCCCGAGCATGTTCCCGCGCCCCTCGAGGAGGGCCAGCTCCGTCTGGCGCAGCCGCCACAGGCTGCCGCGCAGGTTGGCGGTGGCGCGGCTCTCGGAGGTGTCGCTCCACAAGACGCCGGCCAGGCGCGCCCGGTCCACGGCGCGGTCCGCCACAGCGAGGAAGGCCAGCAGTCGCTGGAGCCCACGCGAGAGCATGACCATCTCGCCACCGCAGTACAGCCCGAACGCCGGTAGCAGACGAAGCTCGACAAGGGCCCCGATCCCTCCGGCCTCCTCCTCTGACTGGCTCTCGACCACCGCCGATTCCCGGTGCGCTGTGAGCTGATCCATGGTCCCCCAACCTGTTTGGACTGCTGATGTTCGGCCTCTGACGGCCCGTGGCCGCAATCCCTTTCCCGCCGTCGGGGGTGCGTGACGACGAATCCCAGCCGCTCGGCTGTCCGTTTCGTCCAAGATGTCGGTCTTGTTTGACGCTACCTACCCGCCGCTCCGCAGGGCAAACGCGCGGAACGATGGCGCGACGACCTGCGACGAGACGCAAGATTGACGCTGGCAGTCAAGTCTTCGCCGACATGCCCACATCTTCGGCCCCCCGCCGCTCCGGTGTCCTGATCATTCGGGCGTGGATCGAGGACCAGTCTGGTGAGTTCCGCGCCCACGTGACGGCCCAGCTCGACATCGACAGCGGGGCCAAGGAGGAATTCGGCGCCGATGACCCGGCCGCCTTGGTCCGCATTGTCGGGCAGTGGGCGGACCGCTTCGCTCAGAGCGCTCCCGGCGGCGGTACGCCCGAATCCGCGTCCTGACGATGGATCTGATCCTGACGATGGATCTGACAGCCCCGGTGACGCTGGGTCATATGCCGACGAGTCGATCTCGCTACGCCACGGTGACGGCGCTGGCAACGCCGCCTTGATCGGCGCTGTGGATCATTCCGTCACGTCGGGTCGATGGGGAGGTGGTACATGAGGGAAACCGAGGCCGCCGAGCCGATCGCGGGCGGGTTCGTCGGCGAGGAGCCGGGGGGGCAAGGCCGGTTGGAACCGCGCACCCTGAGCGGTGAACGGCGATCCCTGGACGACTTGCCCGGCAGAGGGGGTGGGCCCCGGAGAGGCTGGCACCGTACGGAGGGTCCTCATCTGCGGGTGTCGGTGGTCATCCCCGTGTTGAACGAGGCCCGGAACCTGCCCTGGGTGCTGGGCCGCATGCCGGCGGACCTGCACGAGGTCATCCTCGTGGACGGCCGCTCGGTGGACGGCACGGTCGACATCGCACGGTCGATCCTCCCGGACATCGTGGTGGTCACCGAGGCGCGCCGGGGCAAGGGCCGGGCGCTGCGGGCCGGCTTCGCGGCGGCCACGGGGGACGTCATCGTCATGCTGGACGGCGACGGCAGCATGGATCCGGTCGAGATCTCCCGGTTCGTCGCCCTGCTGCGCCACCATGACTTCGTCAAAGGCTCACGTTGCCTGGTCGAGGGCGACTCCGACGACTTCACCTGGGTGCGCCGGCTGGGCAACCGGAGCCTGCTGGCCCTGGTTAACAGCCTGTTCGGCCAGCCCTTCACCGACCTCTGCTACGGGTACTGCGCCTTCCGGCGCGCCCACCTCGAGCGGCTGGACCTCACCGCGGATGGCTTCGAGATCGAGACGCAGCTGGTGGTGCATGCCATCAAGGCGGGCCTGCGCATCGTCGAGGTGCCGAGCGTGGAGCTCGTCCGCATGGAGGGGATCTCCAACCTCCGGGTGGCCCGCGACGGGCGGCGGGTCCTGCGCACCATCCTCCGCGAGCGCCTGTCGTGGTTCGAGGCGCCGCTGGCGGCCACCGCGCCGACGGGCGCCGACATCAGCGATACCCGCTCCGGCGCAGCCACCTCGCGGCGCGGCGCGCTCCGCAACCGCGTCCGGACATCGGGCGGGTCGAACGGTCACCAGCACGGGCACGAGTCGCCCTCCACCCAGCCGGCGCTCGGCGAGCGCTCGCTGGCGTCGTCGCAGTGATGCCCACGCCGTCGCTGTACCGGCGGAGATGCGATGCCCGGCTACCTCCGGAGCATGGCCCGAGATGGCCGCGTCGGACCCGAGCGCTTCGGGGCCGACCATCAGATGATATGCACGGCGCTGGCCTGCACCGTGAGGTCCGATGTCCCGCTGTTACGAGACAGGCGTCGGCGCCAACCTGCGCCGTATTCATCCATGGGCCATGGGGGGAGACATGAGCATCTGGCGGTCTGTCGGCTCCGCGCGAGCAAGGCTCGCGCTGGTGTTCTGCGTCGTGCTGGGCGCCTGTGCGGCCATCGCCAGCACTGCTTCGGCGGCCACGACCGCCACCATCGTGTCCCGAGGACCGGCAACCTCGGTGCTGTACGCCAACGGCACGACGTCCGTGAGGCTCCAGGTGCCCTTCGGCACCCACGTCGGCGACGTGTTGGTCGCCTCGGTCGGCTACGGCGGCGGCGGCAACGGCGGCAGCAACGGCGGCCATGACGACGGCAGTGACGGCGGCAGCAACAGCGGCAATGACGGCGGCAGCAACGGCGGCACCAGCCTGCGCGCGCCGGCGGAATGGACCCAGGTCTCCCGCACCAACTCCGGGTCGTCGGCTTCCCTGGTCATCTTCACCCATGTCTTCGCCGCCGGTGAGACCAGCTACACGTGGAGGGCGGGGTCGCCGGTGCTCGGAGTCGCCTTCCTCGCTGCCTTCGGGGGTGTCGACGCCGCCCACCCGGTCGATGGTGTCGCCGGACGGGAACTGCCCGAAGGTGGAAGTCGATCCCCGCCCCCTCGGTCACCACGAGGAGCGCCAACGACGTGCTCGTCGCTTCCTACGCCGGGGTGACCTACCAGTCGGCCGCCCCGCGCTGGGGGCCGCCGGCCGGCATGACGAAGCTGGGTGAGAGCGACAGCGAGAACTTCTCGGGCAGTCTCGACTACGGGGCCCAGGCCGTCGCCGGCGCCTCGGGGACGAAGACGGCCAGCGTCAACCCCGCCCAGGACTTCGCCATCGCCGCCCTCACCGCTCTCCGCCCGGCGACGAGCCCCCCGACCACCACCACGCTGCCCCCGACCACCACCACGCTGCCCCCACCGCCGCCGGTGATCAGTGGGGTCGGCGCGTCGACGGTAACCGCCTCAGGGGCGACGATCCTGTGGACCACGAACCTCGCCTCTGACTCCCAGGTGGAGTACGGGACGACGACGTCCTACGGCTCCGCCACTGCGGTCGACGCCACACCGGTGACAGCGCACAGCGTGGGACTCACGGGGCTGGCCGCCGGCACCCGCTACCACTACCGGGTGAAGAGACGCAGCGGGGCGGGCGTGCTGGCGACGGGCGCCGACGCCAGCTTCCAGACCCCGCCCGCCGGCGCGGTTCCGCTCATCGTCGACACCGACATCTTCAGCTCCGGTGACGACGTCGGCGCCCTGGCCGAGGCCTTCGGCCTGCAGCTGAAGGGAGAGGCCAACGTCATCGCCATTGGGGTGAACACCCGGTTGACCAGGCCGGCCGTCGCCACCAACTCCTGGAAGTGCGCCGCGGCGATCGCCCAGTTCTACAGCCCCAACCTGGTGCCCATCGGCACCGACATGCCGAACAACGGCACCGAGGTCAACACCGTGGACTTTGTCGGGCCGTGCGCGGCC
>JALYYN010000244.1 GCA_030946525.1 Actinomycetota bacterium
ACCTTGGGCTGCTCGTCGGGCACCTCGTCCACACCGCATCCCGCTATACCGACCTGATCGACCTGCGTCGCCGCCGGCGGCCCATGAACCTGGCCGCCGAGATGCAGTGGGACATGCTCATGCCCCCCCTGGCCTTCTCCTCCCCCGAGCTGACCATCGCCGGGGTCCTGGAGCCCGCCTACGTCGTGGCCGGCGACGCGTTCGACTACGCCCTCAACGGCGACCTGTTCGACTTCGTCATCCTCGACGCCATGGGTCACGGGGTGCACTCCACCCTGGCCAGCACCCTCGCCCTGGGTGCGTTCCGACACGGCCGGCGGCGGGGCCTGGAGCTCACCGTCATCGTCGAGCAGATCGACGACGCCCTCATCGAGCATTTCACCGGGGAGTGCTTCGTGACCGGGCACATCTGCCAGCTCGACATCGCCACCGGCACCTTCCGCTGGGTCAACGCCGGCCACCCGCCGCCGCTGCTCATACGGGGATCCAAGGTCGTGTCCGAGATGAAGGCCGAGCCGTGCCTGCCGCTCGGCCTCGGCGTCCAGATCACCGAGGTGGGCGAGTACCACCTCAAACCCCAGGACCGGGTGCTCTTCTACTCCGACGGGGTCACCGAGGCCCGGCCTGCAGGTGGGGCGCAGTTCGGCGTGAAGCGGCTCATCGATGACGCCGAGGAGTTCATCGGCGGCAGCCTGCCGGCTGCCGAAGTGCTCCGGCGCCTGGTCAGCCGTCTGCGGGACCACCGGGGCGGCGAGCTCGAGGACGACGCCACCCTCGTCTTCCTGGAGTGGCAGCCGGGCCGGTGACGCCGCCTCAGGCCGCAGAGTCGCCGGCCGGGGCGTCAGTGGCCGACGAGGCGTTGCAGGGGCCCGTCGGGGCGCAGCGAGAGATCTTTGACGAGGTGCACGACCGTCCCCGCCTCCGGCCGGGACTCGAAGTGGACGGAGTCGACGAGGGCGGCGATGAGCGCCATGCCCCGGCCCTGCTCCTCCGCCGGCGCGGCCATGGCCACGCCGAGCGCAGAAGAGTCGAAGCCGTGACCGGTGTCGACCACCCGGATCTCGCAGAGCTTGTCCTCGATCACCAGGTGGACCTCGTACTCGTCGTCGGCGCCCGAGTGCTTGACCACGTTGGCGGCCGCCTCGGTGAGCGCCAGCTCCACGTCCTCGATGGCCTCGGTCTCGACGCCGAGCTCCTTCAAGGAGCAGCCGGCGATGTGCCGGACGACGGGCAGCGTGGCCGAATCGCGGGGCAGGCAGAGCATGAGCGTGATCCTCACCCTTCCTCCTCTCCTTTTGGAAACGGCCCGGCCGCCCTGCGTGGAGGCCATCAGCGGGGGGACAATCGGGAGCCCGATGACGACGGCGTGAGGGCCGGAACCGGAAGGACGTCGAGTCCCACCTTGACGCCCCCTTTCGGTCGGAGCCTACGAGGAGGTCTTCCGCGACCGGCCCCAGTCGAAACCACCGATCCCGCCCGGCCGGCCTACTGCTTGCGGGCGATGGCCTCGGCCAGCTCCTCCTTCGACATCGAGGACCGACCCTTGACCCCCAGGCTGCGGGCCCGCTCGTACAGCTTCCTGCGGGTGTTGCCGAGCACATCGACGCCGCCGAAGGTCTTGCCGCCCCGACGGTCCGCGGCGCCGCTCTTGGCGGCGGCGGGGTCCGACGGGCCCTTGTGATCCTTGGCCACCCAGCGGTCACCGACCTTCTCGAAGGAGTGCTTCAGGGAGGCGAAGGCGGTCCTGTGAGCCCGCTCTCCCTCCCCGTAGGTCTCCACCGCGGCGTCGTGGGTCTTGGCCCAGGTCCGCCGGGCCTTGGCGGGAGACCGCCTGATCGTCGCCGGCATCTCGTCGTCCGTAGGCATGTGCAGCACCTCCTGTGTCGGGCGTTGACGGTCTGTTCCTACCCGTCGACCCCCGCGGCCACCACTGCCGGGCGACCGCTTCTCTCAGAGCGCCTCGGCGCCCAGGACGTCGATCGTCGGCGCCGTGGCCGCGTCCAGCTCGAACCACACCACTTTCCCGGTGGGCGTGCTGTCGGCACCCCAGCGCGACGACATCCGGTCGACGAGCACGAGGCCCCGGCCGGTGCCCGACATGGTCGAGTAGTTCTTCCTCACCGGCATCCGGGGGCTGCCGTCGTGGACCTCGACCCGCACGCGCAGGCCGTCGACCGCCACGACGACGTCCAGCGGGGTCCCGCTGTGGAGCACGGCGTTGGCGACCAGCTCGCTCACCAGGAGGGCGGCGGCGTCGAGGATCGGGAACAGCTCGGGGTCGGCGAGGGCGGCGTCCACGAACCGGCGGGCCACGCCGGCGCTGGCCGGAGCGGAGGGGAAGGACCGGCGCTGCTCGACGGCGCTCACTGCGCCGGCACCCGGAGGACCAGGACGGCCATGTCGTCATGTGGGCTGTCGGTGAAGGAGTCCCGTGCTTCCTGCTCGATCCGGGCGGCCAGCGTGGCCGCATCGGCTCCGGCGGCGGCGGTGAGGACGTCGGCGACGCTGTGTTCGTCGAAGTAGTCGCGGCCCCGGTGGCGCTCGACGATGCCGTCGGTGAAGCACACGAGCACGTCGCCGGGGCCGAGATGGGCGCCGACGTCGTGCAGCTCGATCACGGTCGACGCGCCCAGGAGGGTCCCCGGGAGACCGACCGCCTCGACGCCGCCACCGGCCCGGCCCACGAGCGGCAGGGGATGCCCGCCCGAGCAGACGACGACGTCGGCGCCGTCGGCGACGGGCTCCACGACGACCACCGCAACCGTGCAGAAGCGGGGCTCGGTGAGCTCCCACGCCGGATCCTGGTGGGAGTAGAGGGCGGCGGTGCGATCAGCTTCGGCGGAGAGCAGGACCCGGTTCAGGTGGGCGAGGATGGCGCTCGGCCGGGGCTCGAACAGGGCGATCGACCTGATCGTGTGGCGGGCAAGGCCGGTGACGGCGGCGGCGTCGACACCTTTGCCCCGGACGTCGCCCACGACGAGCAACCAGCGGCCACCGTCCAGCGCGAAGGCGTCGTAGAAGTCACCACCGACCTCGACACCCTCCCCGGCCGGGGCGTAGCGGGCACCGAGCTCGAGGCCCGGGATGTTGGGAAGGCTGGGAGGGAGGAGGCTGGCCTGGAGGCTCCGGGCCACCCGGCTGCGCTCGGCGAAGAGACGGGCGTTGTCGATGGCGATGCCGGCGCGGACGGCGAGCTCGTCGGCCAGCTGCACGTCCGCCTCCTCCATGGGGTGCCCACCCCTGGTGATCAGGCTGAGCGCACCCACCACCCGGTCCTGGGCCCGGAGCGGGAGCACGGCGAGGGAGCCGAGACCGGCGGCGCGGAGCCCGGCGAGATGTGCCGGGTCGCAGGCCATGCGGACGAGCATCTCGTCAGGGATGTGGGCGTGGAACTCGGGAAGGCCGGAGCGGACCACCGCCCGGATCCCGGCGGGCGCCTCGGGGTCGACCAGGCCGGCCAGGCAGTTGGCCAGCCCGGCGTCGATCGGGTCGACGTGGGCGACGGCGACGGGCCGCACCCGGTTCCGGCTGTCGACGAGGTGGATGGCGCACCAGTCGCCCAGCCGGGAGACGGCCAGCTCCACCACCCGGCCGAGGGTCGTGTCCAGGTCCAGGGCGGACGAGGCCAGCACGGAGGACGCCTCGGCGAGAAACGCCAGGCGGTCGTGGGAGCGCTCGGCGGCGAGACGGGCCTCGCGCTCGGCGATCGCCGCCTCCCGTGCCTCCTCGTAGAGCGCGGCCCGGCGCAGGGCGGTGGCGCACTGCGCGGCCAGGGCGGCCAGCACCCGTTGCTCACCGTCGGTGAAGGAGCGCGGCTGGGGGAACCCGACGACCATGGCGCCGAAGGCGGTGCCGTCCTCGTCGATCAGCGGGACCACGGCCCACGCCAGGTCGCCGTGCATCGGCACGCCCCGGAAGGCCGGATAGCGGGCGTCGCGATCCTCCTCGCCGCTGAAGGTGATCATCGTGCCCGTCCGGATGGCCTCACTGGCCGGCAGGTCGCCCTCGAGGGGGAAGGACCGCCACCGGGTCTTGAGATCGTCGTGGTAGCCGATCTCGTGCACGATCTCGACGGTCACCCCGTCCTCGGCGACGAGGCAGATGGAGCCCGATCGGCCGCCGACGGCCGGCACGCCTTGGGTGAGGACGGCCTCGGCGACCGAGCGGGCGTCGAGCGCCCTGATGAGCGACACGGTCACCGCCTGCAGTCCGCGCAGGCGCACGGCGAAGGTCTCCGCCTCGGAGCGGGTCGACCGTTCGGCCGAGAGCAGGCGGATCCGGTCGTCCTCGGCCAGCCGGCGCTCGGTGATGTCCGCCATGCAGCCGATGCGGCCGGTGACCGCGCCGGCCTCGTCGATGGTGATCTGGCCGCGACCCTCCAGCCAATGGACGGACCCGTCCGGCCACACCACCCGGTACTGCAGGTCGTAGGCGCCCCGGGTCTCCACCGCACGGGCGAGCATGGTGACGACCCGATCCCTGTCCTCGGCGTGCAGCATGGCGGCCCAGGAGTCGAACGTGCCGTCGAACGCACCCGGCCTCATACCCACGAGGGCCTCGGCGGTGGCGTCCAGGGAAACCCGGCCGGTGCCGCGATCCCAGCGCAGGGTGCCGAGCCGGCCGGCGGCGAGGGCCAACCGCAGCTCGTCGCGACTGGTCCGCAGGTCGGTCTCGAGCCGGCGCTGGGCGGAGACGTCCTCGGACTCCCCGACGATGGCGACCACCCGCCCGTCGTCATCGACCACGGCCCGGTCGACGACGGCGACGCGGAGGAGCCGGCCGTCCTTGTGCCGGGTCCAGAAGTCGCCGGACCACTCGGCGCCCAGCCGGACCTGTTCGAGGATGTCGCCCGCGGCCCCCGCCGGCGCCTCCGGGACCAGGACGTCGACGATGTTGCGGCCGAGGGTCTCCTCCGCAGTCCACCCGTACAGTCGCTCGGCGGCCTGGTTCCAGCTGAGAACCGCTCCGCCGGGATCGGTGGCGACCACGGCCCGGCTGACGCCGTCCAGCACCGCGGCCGCGGTGACGATCAGGATCCCGTCACTCACGGTGCGTTCGGCCGCCCGGGCCATATGGTTCGCGCACGGACCCGAGTGTAAAGCGGCGGGGCCGCTCACCACCGAACCGGCTGCGGCACTAGGCATCGCTCTCGTCGGGCTCACCCAGCCGGGCCACCAGGTTGCGGTGGGCGGCCCGGAGCCGTTCGACATCGCCCCGCAGCTCGGCCAGCGCCTCCTCGAGGGCGGCGATCCGGTCGGAACGGGGGGCCGGGCGGCCGGCGCCTGCCTCATCCCCAGGGTCCGGGTTCCGTCCGTCGGCGGCCGTCGCGAGCACTTCGGCCAGGTCCCCGCCGAGCAGGTGGGCCCAGCGATTCTCCTTCTGGCCGGGCTGACGCTCCAACCGCGCCACCAGGGACTCCTCGCGCCCGGCCAGGCGGCGTAGGACTTCGTCGACCTCCTCCTGGTCGGCGAAGGGATGGAGGCGCTCCGTCCTGGAGCGCAGCTCGCTGGAGGTCTGCGGGCCACGGAGCATGAGCACGGAGAGCACCGCCAGATCCTCCGGCTCGAGGGCGAGCACCTCCTCCAGGACGTGGCGGAACTTGTCGGCCCGGTTCGAGCGGCTGTAGACGATGCGCACGACCTTCATCGCCCGCAGGTTCTCCAGGGCGTTGCCGACCGTCGCCTCGTCGAGGCGGGTCACCGGGTTGCGATTGGACGTCTGGTTGCAGGCGGCGAGCAGGCCGTTCATGGTCAGCGGGTAGCTGTCGGGAGTGGCCATCTCCTTCTCGATCAGGCAACCGACGATGCGGGCCTGGACGGGGGTCAGCTCCACGTGACGGTCCGGGTCCGGTCACAGGCCGGCACGAGGATCACGGTTTCGCCTTCGTGGGCATCACGGCCCCAGCGTACGGTGCGGGGATGACCCTGGCCCTGAGCGTGCTCGACCAGTGCCCGGTGCCGGACGGCTCCACCGGCGCCGACGCGCTGCGGCACACCCTGGATCTGGCCAGGGCGGCCGAGGCCCTCGGGTACCGCCGCTACTGGCTTGCCGAACACCACAACACCTCGTCCCTGGCCGCGACCGCCCCGGAGGTGCTCGTGGCCGCGGTGGCCTCGGCGACGTCGACCATCAGAGTCGGCTCGGGCGGGGTCATGCTGTCCCACTACAGCCCTCTGAAGGTGGCGGAGACCTTCCGAACCCTGGCCGCTCTGTACCCCGGCCGCATCGACCTGGGGGTGGGCCGGACCCCGGGGTCGGACCCGGTGGCAGAGGCGGCCCTGCAGTACCTGCCGGGTGTCCCGGGTGACGAGCGCTACGACGAGAAGGTCGTCGACCTCGTCGGGTTCGTGCGGGGCGGGTTGGAGCCGGGCCACCCGTTCGAGTCGGTCCGGGCGATGCCGGACGGCGGCCCTGCGCCCGACGTCTGGTTGCTCGGGTCCAGCAGCCACAGCGGGGCGATCGCCGCCTATCTCGGCCTCCCGTTCGCCTTCGCCCACTTCATCACCTCCGCCTTCGGCCCCCAGGTGATGGCCGCGTACCACCGTGGCTTCCAGGCCGTGGAGCAGGCCGCCGTCCCGCAGGCGGCCGTCGCGGTGTCGGTGATCTGCGCCGAGACCGACGCCGAGGCCGACCGGCTGGCCCGGTCGGCGGACGTGTGGCGCCTCCGGCCGGAGGGGTCGGGCCGGGGACCGCTGCTGGCGCCCGAGGATGCCGCCGCCGTGCCGCTGACCGCCCTCGACGAGACCATGATCGCCCAGGGCCGTGAAGCCATGGTCGTCGGCGCCCCGGACCGGGTTCGGGACCGCCTCGGCGCGCTCGCCACTGCGTTCGCGGTGGACGAGCTGCTGGTCGTGACGATCTGCCACGACCCCGTCGCCCGCCTGCGGTCCTACCGGCTGCTGGCCGAGGCGTTCAGCCCCGCCGACCGAAGCGCTTCCACCACGGGGCCTTCTCCCGGTCCCGGTCGACACCCAGCTCGGCCATGATCCGCGGCCCGGCGGAGTTCACGATGTCCTCGGCCTCGTCGAGCAGCTCGGCGGCGCCGTTGTCGAGCCCGGGCGGCTCCGGCGGCGTCGGGGGGGACAACAGGTTGCCGTGGGCCCAGTTGACGTCGGCCAGCCGCGGGGCGAAGCCGACGCAGTGCTCCGGGCACCGCCAGGGCGCTTCGGGAGCCAGGTCGATGTTGCACTTCCGGACCGTCTCACCGGTGGGGTACGTGCGGCTCTCGTAGTTCTTGCAGTCGGTCCGCATGGGCATGGGTTCCATCTTTCCAGCAATCGCAGGAATTCGGTTGACGCCACTGCGGCGGCGTGACCACCATGTAGCCGTGCGAGTAATGGACTGCCTAGTCACCGAGTGGCAGGGCGCGAGCGACCTCATGGGTGTCGGCGGCAGCTCGGCGCGCCCGCGTACGGCCGTCGCAACCTACGCCACCGAGCGGTCGTTCGGTATGCACAAGTACAACCACATTCACAACGACAGCGGGCGGCTCAGGGGCTCTGGAGGCTCTTCACCGGGATAGCAACCGGTTCACTCCGAGAAAGCCCCAAGGCCGCCGGGATTCCCCGGCGGCTTTTGCTTTGCCCACGGCGATTCCCACACACACGACATGGACATCACGACAGATCAGGCAGAGAGGAGCACGGCAATGTTGGCCGAGCGGCGGGACGAAGACAGGGGGCTCGACGAAGCCCCGGGGCTCGAGGGCCAGGAATGGCTCTGGGCCAACGCCCGGTGCAACGACGGCACCGGCAACCTGGTCGCGCTCTTCTTCTCGGAGCAGCTCGACGACATCGCCCGCGCCAAGGCGTTCTGCGGCGCGTGCCCGGTCCGGGAGGCGTGCTTCGAGGCCGCCCTCACCCGGCGGGAGCCCTACGGCGTGTGGGGCGGCCGGCTGTTCTTCAAGGGCAAGGTCCTCGCGGTCAAGCGGCCGAGGGGCCGTCCGCCCAAGAACCCCCGGCCCGAGCTGCTGGACACGACCGAGGCGACGACCATGATCGCCTGAGCGATCACCGGGCGGCGGTGGGACAGACCCGTCGGCGGGCGTCACGCGCCTGCCGGCGGGACCGGTTGGCCGCCGCCCATCCGCCGAAGGAAGGTTCGGTGCCGGTGCACACCGAGGCCAGGACCTGGGCCGCGGTGGGGGCGGGGAGGCGGGGGAGGGCGTCGACGAGGGTGGGCACGGCGTCGTCGGACAGCCCCGCCAGATAGGCCGGGTCGACCCGTTCGGCGCGCGTGGCCCGCCCGACGTCGTGTCGGACGACGACGGCTTCGGCATTGACCACATTCAGGCCCAGCAGGATGATCAGGCCGGTCGCCGTCACCGCAGCCGGGAGCCAGGAACGGCGGGCGCCGACACCCGCCAGCGCACATCCGGCCAGCACGACCACGAGGCCGATCCACGCCGCGAACACCGCGCTGTAGAGCCGCAGCATGGTGAGCCCGAACGCCTCCTGGTAGAGGTCCAGCCGGCGCAGGGCCACACCCACGATGACGAGGGTGAGGCTGACCGCCACTTCGGCCAGCACGGTGAAGCGGCGTCGGCGGGCGGGGTCGCCCGGGTCGGTGAGCCCGCGAAGGCCGAGCAGCGCCACGAGGGTGATCGAGGCCACTGCCAGCAGCTGGACGAACCCCGAGCGGGCGTACTCGGCATAGGTGAGGCCGGCGGTGGTGATCACGTGGTGCCCGCCGCCGGAGAGGGCCACGACCTGGCGGCGGCGAACGCCGAGAACAACCCCACCAGTGAACCGAGCACCACCATGGCCTCGACGTGGCCCACGCGGACCGGAAGGTGGGGCGGAGGGGGCGCCGGCTCGGCTGATGCGAGTCGCAGCAGGCCGCCTATGCCCCATGCCCCCACCGTGAGCAGCACGGCGTGGCCGATCACCGTCAGCGGGGACCACCACCGGAAGAAGCCGGCGAAGACGGCGTCGGCCGAGGCCAGGAGCAGCCCGAGGACGACGAGCAGCGGCACCGCCAGCCCGAGCCCCCGCAGCAAAGCCGCCGAGCGCCGGCGTCCGACCGGCGCGGCCAGGAACGGCGGCGCGGCGAGCCCGTGGCCGAGGGCGTGCAGGAGGCGGGTCACGAGCTGGGGGACGGGCAGGTCGACAACGCTTCCCCCGCGAGCAGAGGACGCACCGACGGTCAGCAGCCCGGCGGTTTGCGACGATGTCGAACGGGAGGAGCCACGGGGTGGAGCGGACGGCCCGGCAAGCGCCGAACAACCCCGAGGCGGTCACCAGTCCGACGGCCTGTGGGTTCTTCAGGCGCCCACCGGCGAGCATGCCCGCGATCACCGCGCCGCTCAGCAGGGCGCCCCCGAGGCCGCCCACGCCCGAGCGCACGGCGAGGTCGGTCAGCACCGC
>JALYYN010000255.1 GCA_030946525.1 Actinomycetota bacterium
GTCCACCGAAATCCGTCACACCAGGCCCAGGACGGCCCAAGGGCACCCGCCGACCGCCCCGGACCCGCTACCCGGCGGTCAAGAAGGCCGCCTGACGACGGGATCGAGGTTTAATCGCAAGCTGAGATGGATGCTCGGAGCCGAGCGCGGCTCGGAGCCTTCGCTCAGCACGCGCGCTATGACACCCGGCAGACGACACTGGCGGCCCGCCAAGCGTTCGCCCGCAGATTTGAGCGGGAGGTCGATCCCGACGGCGTGCTCCCTGCTCCTGAGCGGGCCCGGCGAGCGGAGGCAGCCAAGCGCGCCTACTTTCAGCGCATGGCTCTCCGCTCGGCCAAGGCGCGCCGGAAGAACTCCACAGGCTAAATGCGATCGCCCGGAGCGAGGCGGCGGTGCGCCTCCCGCGCTCGGACGTCCGCAGTCGAAGCGGCGTAGCGAGACAGCATTTGGCGCGACCGCCAGCCGGCGAGACGCATGAGGTCGCCCTCGGCGCCACCGGCGGCCAGCCAGGCGTGGGCGAAGGTGTGGCGGAGCTGGTGCGGATGGATCCGCCCGAGGCCGGCGGCCTCGCCGCGGCGCTCCAGCATCTGGCCGAGGCCGGAGGAGGAGAGCGGACCCTTGCGGGCCAGCCATAGCCACTCGGACTCGGCGAGCCGGTGGACCTTCCGCACGCGTAGGTAGCGGTCGAGGGCGACGGCGGTCTTGTCGCCGAAAGGGCAGCCGCGCTCGCGCCGGCCCTTCCCTAAGACGACGGCGACGTGCCCGATGACGTCGACGTCGGCCAGCCGCAAGCACACCAGCTCGTCCCGCCGCATGCCGGTGTCCAGCAGGAGCCGGATGATGGCGGTGTCCCGACGGTCCTCGAAACCCTTGGATGCGCACGCGGCCAGGAGCGCCCGCAGCTCGTCGTCGGTCAGAACGGGCACCGGCTGCTCCGGGACGATGAGGGGCTTTACGTTGGCCATCGGATTACCGGGAACCTCGCCCTCCTCTGCTGCCCAGGCGAAGAACAGCCGCAGGGCCTTGTAACGGGTCTGGGCAGTCGATGCTGAGCGGGTCGAGGCGATCTCCGCGAGGTAGGCCTCGACGTGCTGGCGGGTGATCGCAGCGGGCGCCAGATCGGGTTCGTGCTCGGCAATCCAGCGCCGGAATTGGGCCAGCGACTCGTCGACGTATTGGGCAACGGTGCGCGGCGCCCGGTTGGCGGCCCGTAGACTGAGCGTCCATGAGCCGATCAGCTCGTCCAGCGTCGCCATCGCCTTCCGCCTCCTCATTTCGGTCGCTGTTTCCCGGTGCGCGCTACAGCGCACCCGTATACACTGCGCCGAGTTTCGCCGGAGGTCAAGTTGTGTGCTGTAGAGACGCTGTGCTGAACGGTTTTGGATCCGAAATGCCCTCTGACCAGGGCTTTTGCGGGGCTATAGCTCAGTCGGTTAGAGCGCACCCCTGATAAGGGTGAGGTCGCTGGTTCGATTCCAGCTAGCCCCACGGTCCGGCCGGAGGCGCCGGTGAGGACGTTGCGCCGTGGCGCTCTGGCCCTGATCCTGGCCGGCATCGCCGCCGCCGGCGTCCGGGTCCGCCGCGGTGGGCCCGTGGCCCTGAAGCAGGGCGGCTGGCGGGAGCTCTCCGGGCCGGAACTGAAGTAGCGGATGCGGGCTGTCGTGGTCGGGGCGGGTGCGGTGGGGGTGCGGGCCGCCCGCCAACTGCTGTTCCTGGGCGACGTGGAGCGGCTGGTGGTGGTGGAGACCCGACCCGCCAGGCTCGATGCCGTCGTCGAGTCGCTCGGGCCGCCGGCCGTAGCGGGGACGAGCCTGGAGGCCGCCGTTGAGCACGCAGACATCGTCGTCCTCGCCGCCCCTACCGGCCAGCGGGAGGCGGCCGAGGTCGCCCTCCGCCATGGCGCCTCGGTGGTGTCGGTCGCGGACGACCTTGAGACGGTGCGCGCCCTGTTGGCGCTCCATGCCGAGGCGGTCGAGCGCGGCCTCCATGTCGTGGTGGGGGCCGGTTTCGCCCCCGGGCTGACCTGCCTGCTGGCCGCCCACGCCGCCCGCAGGTTCGAAGCGGTCGAGGAGATCCACGTCGCCAAGGTCGGCACCGGGGGTCCGGCCTGTGCCCAGCAGCACCACCGGGCCCTACACTCCGCGGCGGTCGAGAGTCGGGGCGGCGTCTGGCAGCAGCGCCGCGGCGGCTCGGGCCGGGCCCTGATCTGGTTCCCTGACCCGGTGGGCGGCGTCGACTGCTATCGCGCCGCCCTCGCCGACCCTGTCCTGCTCGCACCCGCCTTCCCGGGGGTCGAGCGCGTCACCTCCCGTGTCGGCGCCAGCCGGCGCGACCGCCTGACCTCCCGGCTGCCGATGCTGCGCCGTCCCCACCCCGAGGGCAACCTGGGGGCGGTCCGGGTCGAGGTCCGCGGCCGCCAGGGCCGGGCCCGACACGACCGGGTCCTCGGGGCGGTCGACCGACCCGCGGTGGCTGCGGGCGCGGTGTCCGCGGTCGCCGCCCGCTGGGCCGTCGACGGGAGGCTGTCGCGAACCGGCGCCGGCGGCCTGGCCGCCCTCGCCGACCCAGGCCCCTTCCTCGCCGCCCTCGCCGAGCGCGGCGTCAAGGCCGCCGTCTTCGAGGGGGCGGGCGCAGCCGCCGCCGAGCTAACGAACCAGGCGTGACATGCGCCGGTCGGCGAGGATCTTCCCTCCGGTCTGGCACGCCGGGCAGTACGTGACCTCGTAGGACTCATACGACACCCGGCGCAGGTCGTCGCCGCACGCCGGGCACGGCTGGCCGTGGCGACCGTGGACCACCCAGTGGTCGCCGACCTTGGTCGGCAGCCCGCCGGTGCGCCGCCGCTCCACGTCCAACCCCTCGGTCAACACGGCCCGCACCCCGTCCAGGAGGGCCTGGCGCTCGGCCGGGCCCAGCGAGGTGAGCGAGGCGTAGGGCGACAGGCGGGCCCCGTGCAGCGCATCGTCGGAATAGCCCCGGCCGATACCGGCGACGGTGGACTGGTGGCGCAGCACGGTGTGGACCCGCCGGCCGTCGCTCCCCCCCAGGACGAAGTCGGCGAACTCCTCGGAGAACGGCTCCAGGCCCAGGCGGTCGAGCGGGCCGTCGTCACCGGCGGCCAGTACCCACCAGCCGGCCTTGCGCTCGGTGCCGTACTCCTTGACGAGGACCGACGGGTGCCCGGCGAAGCGGAACCGCACCACGCCGAACTTGGGCCTGGTGGACTTGGGTGGGCTCTCCACGTCCACCCGGCCGCCCTGGGACAGGTGGACCAGCATCCGGGGCCCCTCGAAGTCGAAGACCAGGTACTTGCCGCGCCGGCCCACCGACCGAAGCACCCGGCCGGCCAGGCTCTCGGGCGCCGGGTCGAACGTCTTGAGGGCCGAGAAGCTGAGTGGCGTGGCCCCCTCGAACCCGGCGCCGCCCACGACCGCCTCCAGGCGCTCGGCCAGGGCCTGCATCTCGGGCATCTCGGGCACGCCCCAGAGCGTATGGCAGCCGGGGTCGGCGGTCCGGCCTCAGATGGCCGGGGCGGCGGCTCGGGCGGTCCGCTTGGTGGTGGCCGCCGAGCGCTTGGCCGTCCCCTTGACGTCGGCGGCCGAGCGCCGGGCCGTGCCCTTGACCGTCCTGCCGGCCCTGGTGGCGGTCTGCTTGACGTCGTCGGCGCTGCCCTGGGCCTCCTGCTTCACCTCGTCGGCGGCCCGGGCGGCGACCGCCTTGACGTTCTCCACCCGCTGCTGGGCCACGGGCATCAGTTCCTCGGCGACGCTGCGACCGGCCTCGATGGCCTGCTCCTTCAGCGGGGCCAGCCGCTGCTTGAGACGCTCACCGGCGGGCGTGCCCATGAGCTTGGCGCCGGCGACCACCGCAGCCGCGGTGCCGATGATGGCGGCGCGAGGACGCTGCTTGACGGTGCGCTGGGCGCCCTCGAGGAGGCCCGCCGACCCGTTGGCCCGGATGTCCAGGGCCACGGACTGCAGCTCGCGGCCCGCCCGTCCGACGAGGTCGCCCACCTGGCCCGATTGCCCGGCGTTGCCCCGGGCCAGGGCCAGGGCCTGGCCGGCCAGCCGGTGCAGGGTCTCGGTGAACTGCTCCAACTGAGTCTCGGCCTCGCTCTGGAGCTCGGTCCGGGTGGTGTCGTAGAGCTCCCGGGCCTCGGCCGACGCCTGGTGGACCACCTCGGCGGTCTCCTCCCGGGCTGTCTCGACGACGGCGGTCGCCTGGTCCCTGGCCCCGGCCACCACGACGGCGGCCTGGTCCTTGGCCTCGCCGACCACGTCCGAGCCCTCCTCCATGGCCGTGCCGGCCACCTCGGCCGCCCGGGCCTTGACGTCACCGGCCACGTCCGTGGCCACGTCGACCGCCTCCGCCACCTTGGCGCCGGCACCGGCATCGCCAGCCGAGGAGCTGTGTGCCGGGGAGCCGTCGCTCCCTGCGTAGTAGCGGTAGAGCGTCTCCTCGGTCTCCTCGGTGACCTCGCTGTCCAGGCCGCTCAGGCGGTTGGGGGCGGCGAGGACCCGGGCGCGGTCGATGTCGACCCGCACGCCGTCGGCCGCCATGGACGCGTCGCCCAGGGGGACGAGGGCGAGGGCCCCGGGGCTCAGGCGGACCGCGGCCCACTCCGGGGCGCGGGTGACGTTGTCGAGGTAGACGCCTTCGATGGTGCCGATGCCCGCTCCCGACGCGTCGAACAACGTCCGGCCCTGCAGGTCGACCGGATTGGGAAGTGTGAGCGGCGTCACGCGGCTCCTCCTTGAACGTCCTGGCCGGGGTCCCGGCCTCATCTCCAGTACGGATCCCCAATCGGGCCGTTCCCCATGCATGACCCGTCGGGCGACGGTGCGCAAACTTCACATGACCGTGACAACGTCGTGCATATGCCGTTCATGAAGGGAGGGCATCATCGTCGGCATGCACGTGAGAGTCGGATGTGAGTTCCAGTACCGCGCTCCCGGGCACACGCCCACCATCTGGCAGATCCGGCCGCGACCCGAGGGCCCGCACTGGCTGCTCTCCCATGCCTGGAGCACCACCCCGCCCCTGCCCGTGTCGACGTACCTCGATGCCTACGGCAACGTCTGCGACCGCCTGAGCCTGGTCGAGGGCGTCAACCTCATCCGCTACGACGCCACGGTCGAGGTCACCTCCAACTACGACGCCGACGACAAGTCCGCCCCCCAGCTCCCGATCGAGGATCT